>JBJYXQ010000415.1:0-10848 GCA_046260035.1 Anaerolineae bacterium | reverse complement strand
GTATGTGGATTGTAATCCCAATCCGGCTGACTGCAAAGCTGTCAGCGTCAGGCCGCAACAGCACCCGCTTCCCCGGAACGGCAACTCGCATCGGTATCATCTGGCTGGGAAAGCAGTCTGCGCCGTGTGAAGGACACAGTCCAGGCCATAATCAACGCACCGAGCACACCGACGGACCACGTCCCTACGTTTTCTAACAATACTCCTCCCAGGCCTGGCGAAACAATTTGCGCGAGTGTTTGCAGCGATGACGAGAGGCCAAGCGTCCCGCCGGTCTCTTCCCGGCGCACAACCTTCGTCAACTGACTGGTTAGCACGGTGTTCAGGACACCGGCTGCCAGCGCAGTCGGCGCCAGCACGACCAACAACAGCCAGACGTTGGGCGCAAATGCCCATCCAAGAAGCGCAAGCGCCAGAATGATCGTCCCGGTAAAAATCAATTGCCGTTCGCGGAAACGCGCAGTCAGCTTGCCGATGGCGAAGCCCTGAACCAGGACGGATAAAATTCCCACGTAAGTCAATACCAAACTGGTAGCCTGAACATCCAATGCCAGACGGGTTTTGGCATAAAGCGCGAAATTCGCCTGAAACAAGGTGAATGCCAGGCTGTAGAGTAAGTTGATATGCAGCAATGGTCCTATGCACGGGCGTTTCAACGCTTCAGCGAGAAGGCGGAATGAGAAGCGTGTGCGAGGGCTGTCGCGCATTTCGGCGCGCCGCTCTTGGGAAAGGGACTCCGGCAACCAGAGCACAACTGCGATCAGATTGAGCAACGAGAGACCTGCCGCAACCAATGCAGGAACGTTATATCCGAACTGGCTCAAGACTCCACCCATCGCCGGACCGACGATGAACCCCAATCCGAAGGCCGCGCCGATGATGCCCAGACCACGCGCGCGGTTCTTTTCGTCGGTAACATCGGTGATATAGGCACGCGCTAACGCGATATTGCCACCGAGTAGGCCATCCAGAACACGGCTGAGAAAGACAACGGTCAATGACCGCGCTGTCCCTAGCAGCAAAAAACTCACCACTGTCCCCACAATGCTGACGATGAGCAGTGGACGGCGTCCGTAGCGGTCGGAAAGTCGCCCGATGGTCGGTGCGGCGATCAACTGGCCAAGCGCGTTCACCGTTCCCAAAAGCCCGACCAGGGTCAGCGTCGCGCCGAATGTTTCCGCGTAGTACGGGAGCAAGGGCAAGATCAAGCTGTACCCGAGCAAATCGATCAAAACAAAGCCAAAGATCAATCCCAAACGACGTTTGATATCTTTATCCATTATTGGTATCTCCTACGACAATTTCAACTCTACGAACGACCAGGCTCTGCGTTCGGCTAACTCTCACGCGCCATTTTGTAAATCGATAGGGCCCGTTTGCGCGCCCAGCTATGCTCGACAATGGGGGTTGGATAATCAATACCGATGATGCAACTCGCTTCGCGCTGCACATCATCGGGCATCGTCCACGGATGGTGCAGGTGGGCAATAGGCACGTGTCCTAATTCTGGGACCCATTGCCGCACGTAGTCGCCATTAGAATCGTACTTTTCGCCTTGCAGTATCGGGTTGAAGATGCGGAAGTAGGGCGCGGCATCCGTGCCGGTCCCGGCACTCCATTGCCAGCCGCCATTATTCGCCGCCGGATCGCCATCGACGAGATGTTGCATGAAGTGCCGCTCACCCCAGCGCCAGTCGATGAGTAAGTCTTTGGTGAGGAATGATGCGACGATCATCCGCGCGCGGTTGTGCATCCAGCCAGTTGTCAGGAGTTGGCGCATCCCCGCATCGACGACGGGATAACCGGTGCGGCCTTCCTGCCAGGCACGGAAGGCGTCTTCGTCATTATCCCATTGGATATTTCGTAGATTCTCACGGAAGCTCTCGCGGCGGACGTTGGGGAAGTGATAGAGCACGCTCATGTAGAATTCGCGCCAGATCAATTCGTTGAGCCAGACATCTGCTCCTGATTGTGCACCGCCCCGCGTCTGCAACGCCGCGACGACAGCCTGCCGTGCTGAAAGCATCCCAAAGCGCAGATACGGCGAAAGCCCCGATGTCCCTGCTTGCGCCATAAAATCGCGTCCTGTAGCGTAACCGGCGATTCCCTCTGCCACAAAGTCCCGCAACCGGCGCTGTGCCTCGCCTTCTCCGGGCAGAAATGGGACGCTCTCCGGTAAATCCGGCGCATCAGGTAACGCTGCGCTGTGGATGTCTGGCGGTGTGGGGATGATCTCCGGCGCAGGCAGCAGTCCCCGCGCATCCGGCAAGGGCAAAGCGCGCCACGCTCGACTGTAAGGTGTGTACACAGTATAGATGCCGCCATTGCGCTTGCGCACGGCTTCCGGCGGGTGGATGGTCAATCCGCCGACGAGGTGTAGTGGTACTTTCTCCGCAACCCGCGCATCGCGGCGACGGGCATACGGGGAAACATCCGCTTCCGCAAAAACGGCCTCGGCCCCGGTTTCCTGGCGCAGGCGCGCCAACTCTTCAGGCGGGCGACCGTGACGCACGATCAAACGGCTGCCCCGCGCGCGTAGATCGACATCCAGAGCGCGCAATCCACCGAGTAAGAATGCGCGCCGTTTCTCGCCAGCGTAGTCAGAATTCCATAACACTGGATCGAGCACAAACACAGGGATCACATAGCCGCTCTGAGCTAGAGCCGCGTGCAGGGCCTGGTTATCGCTCAGGCGCAGATCGCGCCGTATCCACCAAATCGTCGTGTTCATAGGCATATAAATGGGTAGTGGCGACTTTAGTCGCTTCCGTGCGTAAAAACGACTGAAGTCGTCCCTACGCTTTGACTGCCAGACTTAATTCGTCCAGCGCGGCAACTTCGTCATCCGTGAGCCGCCAGCCGAGAGAGCCTGAATTTGAGCGCACTTGGCGGGTGTTCTTCGCGCCGGGGATCGGGACCGCGCCCTTGCAGATCGTCCAGTTAAGGGCCACCTGGGCGGGGCTTTTGCCATCGTGCGCCTCACCGAACTCGCGCAACATCTCGATCAGCGGCTGTGCTTTTTGGAGGTACTCGCGGTTGTAGGTTCTTCTGCGCGGGCCGGGCGGTGGATTGTCGGGCGTGTATTTGCCGGTGAGGATGCCTTTTTCCAGTGGACTGTAGGCGATCAGCGTCACGTTGAGATCTTTGCAAAGTTGCGCCACACCGTTGAACTCTGGATCGCGGTGGAGCAGGCTGTAGAAGACCTGGTTGGAGGCCAGGGGAATGTTGCGTTTTGCCAAGGCCGTGTGCGCGCGGCCCATCTGCTTCATATCGTAATTGGAGACACCGACGGCGCGTACCAACCCCGCCTCTACAGCGTCGGCCATCGCGTCCATCCATGTCTCGGTCGGCACGGGTGGAAGAGGAAAGTGTATTTGGTAGAGGTCCACGCTTGCCATCCCCAGACGCTTGAGGCTGTGTTGCAACTGCCGGCGAAGAGCGTTTTTTGTCAGCCAAAAGGGAAATGGCATAAACTTGGTCGCTACCACGACGGATTGTTCGGTCTCGCGGATAAACCCACCGAGTAGCCGCTCCGAACGTCCTAGTCCGTAGACCTCCGCAGTGTCGAAGAAGTTGATGCCGGCTGCCACCGTCGCATCGAAGGCGGCGCGAATGTCGGCATCGTTGTAACTTTTGCCGTATCCCCACATCACCGAGTCGCCCCAGGCCCACGTGCCGATGCCCATCGGGGAAATGTCGATGTCGGTATTGCCCAGTTTCACCCGTTCCACTGTTTGTTGCGTCATTTGTCCTCCTGATTGATTTGATTGTCGTCAGTCCAGATCGATCCAGATGTTGCCTTCGGCGATGCGGGTTGGAAAAACGCGCAGGGCCTTCTCGCGGGAGACTGATCCTAACATTTTCCCGATGACAGGGGGCCAGGGTGACCAGGCCTTCACATCGCCGGTGTGGAGGTCGAAGGCGCTGTGATGGAACGGGCAGACGATGACCTCCTCTTCGGTGACTGTACCACCTTTGAGCGGCAGTCGCATATGCGGACACGCGCTGAGCATCGCGTAGACTTTGCCATTTTCGTGGATGAGCAGGATTGAATGATCTTGTACGTTCACCACCTGGCGTGTCCCCTCGGGCAGTTCTGTTTCAGGTAAGACTTTGATCCAGTTCATAAGCACCTCCGGTTAGGATAAATCGTTGGAATGTTTACACGTTATGTCTGAAGAGATCGGATAGAGCGGCATCGAGCATGGGAAAGCGGAATGCAAATCCCATCCGCTGCAATTTGATCGGGAGAGCGTGTTGCCCAGTGAGGAGTATAGTCGCCATCTCTCCGAAAAGCAATCGCAGTGCGAATCCCGGCACCGGCAGCCACGCCGGGCGATACATAGCGTGTCCCAATGCGCGGCTAAATTCGGTGTTGGTCTGCATCTGTGGGGCGGTGAGGTTGAATGGGCCGTGTGCATCTTCGCGGTCGATCAGAAAGCGAATTGCCGCAACCTCATCGACCAGGTGAATCCACGGGAAAGCTTGTTGCCCGTTGCCTATCGGCCCGCCAACGAAAAAACGAAACGGCAAGGCCATTTTGGGCAGTGCGCCACCGTCTAATGTCAACACGATGCCGGTACGAAGGATTACGTGTCGCACACCGACTGCCTCGACCGGGCGTGTGATGGCTTCCCAATCAACGGCAACCCGCGAGAGCCAATCCGTTCCGGGCGGAGATGCCTCGCCGAGGGCCTCTTCACCGCGCGGCCCGTAATATCCTACTGCCGAAGCCTGGAGAAATGCGCGTGGCTTATGTTTCGCAGTGTTGACCGCATCCACGAGGGCTTGCCCGGCTTCTATCCGGCTTTGCCTGATACGCGTTTTGCGTTCTGCCGTCCAGCGCCCGGCAGAAATATTCTCCCCTGCCAGGTTGACGATCACGTCGATGCCGTTGATCAGCGGCCACCATCCGGCGACACTGTGCGCGTCCCACGGTCGCACTTCAGCGCCGGGGGGCAATGCAGGCGCGCGCGCCGGGTTTCGACTTAGCACAACGACTTCATGGCCGTCCTGGGCTAAATCGGCTACCAACGCCCGGCCAATCAATCCGGTTCCGCCAGTTACAAGCACACGCATGATGATTGTCTTATTTGTTCTTCACTCTTGTGAGAGCGAAGCTGGAATTGTGCGAATGTTCAGATCGAGTGGTGGGGCGGGACGTCTCAACAGGCGCCGCACCATTTCTTTCAGCACACCACCAAGCATCGAGAACATGGTCGATTGCTCGACGATCAAGCCGGTTTTCCCGTCTGTCGCGTGACTGCCGAGCCATACGACTTTCTCGGCAGGAACTTCAGGCGGCTTGCCGAACATCCGAATGACGGTATCGAATGACGCCAACCGTCCTTCGTAGCCTTCGATAGCATCAACCTGGGTGAGCAACTCGGTAACCATCATCCCGGGATTGAAGGCGTAGACACCGACACCGCTTTCTTTGTATTCCTGCGCCAGGATGGAGGTGAAGTTCTTCATCCACCCTTTGCTGGACGTGTAGGCGTTCTGCATCGGCATCGGGCGGCGCGATCCTGCACCGAGGATGTTGATGAGTTTTCCCGCATGGCGCGGCAAGAAGTGCTGCATAGCGACCCAGGAGCCGTGATACGTGCCTATGATGTTGGTCTGCAGGACGGCGGTAAACATCTCCGGTGCGATATGCGCCGTAGCGCCGTAAGGTCCGGCTATGCCAGCGTTGTTGATCCAGATGTCGAGTTGGCCAAAAGCGTCCAGCGCGTACTTCTTGAGCGCCTGGACTTGCGCGAGATCTCCGACATCACACGGAATCCCGGCAACACGCCCATCGTTCGACTGTAGTTGCGTGACGGCTTGCGTGACCGCATCCGCCGAGCGCGAGGCCACGACGACGGCTGCTCCTTCGCGGATGTAGCCACGCGCAATCGCCAATCCCAGACCGCGTGTGCCCCCAGTAATGACAGCGACTTTTCCATCCAATGTGCCCATTACGCTGTTACTCCTTCTGCTTCCTGAACAATCGGTTTCCGTTTGAAGATGCGGAGACCGAGGGTGATTAATCCTGCCAAAAGCAAAGCTGCAAGATATTCGATAATCGGGATGCGCACAATTTCATTGATGCGTACCCACCCCAGTCCGCTATAGGTGATGATGACGCCCCCCACGTAAGCGGCCAAAATTACCCACTTCGACCAGTTGGGTAAACGTAGCCCATGCATCTGCGTGATGACAAACATCCCGCCGAAGCCGAAGAAGAACATCGGCCAAAGGCCATTGCCCTGCATCACCGCGACCAACGTGCCGTGGAAGAGCACCATCACTTCCTGTACCCCCATCCACCAGCGGTTGATGTGCAGCCGAGTGTAGAACAAACTTCCCTGTAACAACAACAGGAACATATAGAAGAAGCCCACCAGGTGCCCGAGCGTTGATTCTGCCGGGTGGTACCAGAACGTGTACACTGTCGCCCAGGCGAAGACGTAGCCGTGGTATTTTCGCACAAAGCTGGTCGCGTCTCTGGAGATGGGGCCACGCTTGCCCCAGAACAATCCACGACGCCGGTTCTCCATAATCAAAATCATCACCAGCATTAAGATGACCGAGCCCTGCGAACTCCAGATTGAAACGTCTTGCGCGAGGCCGTCGTACCAGATATGGGTCTGGACAAAGTGCAGGACGATGAAGAAAGCGTTGACCCCCAGAGCAATCCAGTTGACCTTGTGCAAACCACCCGTGTAACGCTTCACGCGCGTCTGGGCATAGTAAATCAGTCCCCACATCGCCAGTTGATGGGCCACGTAAAAGCCCCAGGCCGTCAGGCGCGTCCACAAAGTCGGATTCGGCAGCTTCCAGTAGTACCATGACGCGCCTTGATCCGGCAAGAAGCTGCTGCGATCGAGCCACTGTCCGGCCCACCAGATCAGTGCGGTAAAAGCTAGGCTGAAAAGAATTCCGCTCCACAATACCCGTTTTGCCGCTGGGGTTATTCCTGAAGTTGTATGCTGTTTTTGTGTCTC
Source organism: Anaerolineae bacterium (assembly GCA_046260035.1). Taxonomy (GTDB): domain Bacteria; phylum Chloroflexota; class Anaerolineae; order B4-G1; family SLSP01; genus DSWT01. The sequence continues at coordinate 3,859 of JBJYXQ010000415.1, read as the reverse complement.
CATAGTTATTATCCTCGTTTTGTCGTTATTTTCTAAGCAAATCATAACACAAACGGCCACTCTGTCAATATATTGACACTGTTTTTTTGTACATATATTTGACAAAACGACGTTTTGTGATAGGATATACCTGTGAATCAGTATGATGTAAGCGCTGTGGTACAGTAAATAAAGCCGCTTTAGCGGCAGAATTACGCACAAATGACTCTTGGTTCTCGAGCATGATAAGACCCTGTAACCAGATTGCAGCAGGAAGGGCAATCCTATTATCTATGAAGTCAGTTGTGATACAAGGAGTAACGATGAACTACGATGAGCAGATCTATACCATTGGGGTTGTCGAACGTATGACCGACATTCCCGCGGCGACGTTGCGCATCTGGGAACGTCGCTATGATTTCCCGGACTCTGATCGCACTGAAGGAGGGCATCGTCTCTATTCCGAAAAAGAAGTCCAACGTTTGCGCTGGGTGAAGGCACAAATTGATGCGGGGATGCATACCCGGCAGGCGGTCAAAGCATTGCGGCTGATGGAAGCGGAAGGCGGCACACAGACCGAAATGCAGTTACCGGGTATGGTCACGTTGGCTGCTTCAAGCGCAGAATCTGACAACGCAGGCAATGTTCATATCAGTGCCTTGCAGACAAAGCTTTTCTCTGCCTTGCTTGCCCACGATACCGGGCAAGCGGATCGGGTTTTCAATGACGCATTTGCCCTTTACACGCCGGAAACTTTGATTGTGGATTTGATCGCTCCAACGCTGCGTGACATTGGAACGGGGTGGGAGCAAGGTGAGGTCGATGTTGCAACGGAGCACCTGGCAACCAATTACTTGCGCCAGCACCTGCTGGCGTGGATGCGCACCGGACCGCCACCCTACACTGCATCACCCGTCGTGTTGGCCTGCGCTCCAGGCGAATGGCATGAAGGCGGCTTACTTATGTTCGGCGCGTTGTTGCGCCGTCGCCGTTGGCCTATCGCCTATCTCGGTCAATCCATCCCTTTGTCGGAAGTAGCCAAGTTCGTCCAGAAGACAAAGCCTCCTGCCGTGGTGCTGACCGCAGTGACCAAAGAGCCAGCCCTGGCGCTGGCGGAATGGCCTACCTGGCTACCTGAAGCTGCCAAAACGGGCAATCCGGTCGTTAGCTATGGCGGGTTGGTATTCAACGAACAGCCTGAGATACGGACCAAAGTCCAGGGGCTCTTTTTGGGGACTACGCTTCAGGAAGGTGTGGAAACGCTGGAACGCCTGCTACAGCACAAAGGGCTTCATCTATAATAGCGTTTTGGGATCAGGCAACTGTCCCGGTTGGAGGAGGGCGACAGCTTCGGCATAGCCTGGAGCCGCCATCGCAAAGAAATTCCCTGCCCGTACCCGGGCGATGGCTTCATCCGGCGACACCGAGCAATAGAGGACGAGATACCCGGCGAGGATCAGTCCGGTGCGGTCGGCTCCAGCGTGGCAATGGACCATCACCGGTGTCCCGGCCTCAACTCGCTTGTGGATGAAGTCCCACACGGGTAGCGCCTCGTGGATGAAAGCCTTGCGCATTCCCACCGAATAGAGGTATATCGGGGGAAACGCGGCCCGGTAGTGCTCTAGACCATACTGGCTTAAATCTTCCACAGGCTCTTCCGCCGCAAGGGAGACAACCGTGCGAATCCCGCCAGCATAGAGGGTTTTCGGATCCCAAGGCTTGCGAACCGGCCCAGGGCGTCCGCCCAAAACTCTATCGATGATCCAGTAAACGTGTTGCATAGCCCCCATTGTACCATACTGGAACGCTTGTCAAAGTGAGTTAGGGTTGCCCAGGGCATTTTCATTCTCACGGGCCAAGAGACACTTATGCGTTACTCTGCCGCTAAAGCGGCTATTTTTAGGGGCGTTTCTGTGGCGGGGCGAAACTCCGCCACAGAAACGCCCCTTACTCTACGACCTTTACGCGTATTTGTAACTGGCAGAATTCTGAGCCGTGTTGCACGACACGAAGAGCATGATAGGATCATGGTTGCCAAAATGCTCTTGTAAGGTATAGTTACGGTCAAATGTCATATTATGAAAGCAGGAAACATGAACGAAGTTAAGAATACCACGTCGGACGAAAGCCAGGCGTGGTCTGATGAAATTGAAACGTGGCTGGACGAACACCAGGAAGCACTTGACGATGCACAAGGCGAACTTTACGTTAACGCGGAATCTGACGCTGAGGAAAAACAAAAAGAAACTGGGCTAAAGATCCCTATCGGCATTCGTTTTCAACCCGCAGGCAAGGTATACCATTTCGCTGCTCCAGTGGAGATGGGGTTAGAGCGGGAAGATTGGGTAGTGGTAGAGACGGTCTATGGTGAGCAGGCCGGTCAAATCAGTGAGACGGACGCGAAACTCCCCAATAACGTTTCGCTAAAGCGGCTCAAGCCAGTTTTGCGCCGGGCTAGTGGTCTGGATATGGCGCGTTTCCAGCTTATGTCTGAACGTGCCGAGCGCATGGTCGAAGTCGCCAGGGAAGAGGCCAAGTCTCATAAACTGGACATGAAGGTTTTCTCGGCGGAATTCGCACTAGACGGCGGCAGCGCCATTCTGCTCTGTACCGGCAATTCCAACAAGCGGGACTTGAGCAACTTCCGGCGGCGGATTGCGAGCCGGATGAGCTGCCGTGTTGAGGTTCGCACGGTTGGTCCGCGCGATCACGCCAAGGCGTTGTGTGGTTACGGCGTTTGCGGTGAACAACGTTGTTGCTGTCGCTTCCTCACCGAATTCCAGACAGTGTCCATCAGAATGGCGAAGGATCAGGCGATTTCGATGGCTCCCACTGATATTACCGGCATGTGTGGGCGGCTGCGCTGCTGCCTGGCCTACGAGCATGCGGTCTACAAAGAAGAGGCTAAGAACCTGCCGAAGATCAAGGCTCGCGTGCAGACGGAAAAAGGCTTGGGACGTGTCATCGATCTGGATATTCTCAAAGGTGAGGTTGTTGTAGAAATACCTCCCACTGGCCCGCGGATTGAACGAGAACGCTTCCGCTTCCCCGCCGAAGAGGTCGAAGTCGTTCAGCGAAACTCGTAACGCTTATGGGTTTAGGGTAATCGGCAAAACCAAATCCGCTTTGCCGTTAACCGCGAGGTAGGCCCCGTCTTCCTGGCGATAGAAGCCTATGCGTAAACGGTAGTCGCCTGCCGGGAGTTCGCCCGGCATAGTCAGCGTGTGGCGGTCGGCCACGATTTCCCCTGCCATCCACAACGATGTGGGATAACTCCCTTGCTGCGGCCCTTCGTCCACTTGCGTGACGATGGCGCCGGTTTCATCCAGCACGTGCACGAAGATAAGGTAATCTTCATTTAACTCGGCTTGCGATTGCCAGTACAGCGTCACCGTTAAGGGTTGCCCTGCCTGAAGCGCCCCCACGTCGTAACCGAGCAAGCGGATGTGCGCGCCGAAGTCCGCCTCGAGGGGGTGCTGCATCTCCGGCAGCGCAAAGGTGCGGGTCACGCTTTGCACTTCCACGTTCCCCAACATCGCTACGGGCGTATCCCCCACCGATAACGCCAGTGTGTACTGCCCGGCTACTAACTCCCGGGGCAGGCGTAGCGAGTAACGATCCTCAATGATGTCACCGGGCCGCCACTGCGTGAAGGCATAGCCACTTGCTGGCGCGCCGTTGTAGAGACGCGTCACAAATGCGTCTGTTCCTGGTTCGGTCAGCGTCAGGATGACATTGCCTTCCGGCAGCACATCGCCTGTCGCTTGCCAGCATAGCCGGAGCGGCAGCGTTTCGCCGGGATGCAGGCTCTCGGGCAGGGACGTTACGCCTGTCAGCCGCAGGTCACCGAGTATGGCGTCGGTTACGCGTGGAATGCCGA
>JBJYXQ010000414.1:0-3512 GCA_046260035.1 Anaerolineae bacterium | reverse complement strand
CGCTTTGGTTTGACAAACTCCTCCGAACAGCGATAATAACCACACCATGGCACAGACAGAACCACAAGCGGCACCAACAATCGCCCCACCGGAAGTCATCGTCACGCCAGACGCGCTGCGTGATTTGGCAACACGTCTTCTGCAAGAGCCACGCATCGCCATAGACACCGAAGCGAATAGCCTCTACGCCTATCACGAGCACGTGTGCCTGATCCAGGTCTCTGTGCCGGATACAAATTACCTGATTGATCCGCTGGCGCTAGATGATCTCAGCCCGTTGGAGCCGCTATTCACGACGCCGAGTGTCGAGAAGGTGTTCCATGCCGCAGACTATGATTTAATCATGCTACGGCGCGATTTTGGATTTACGTGTACCAGTCTCTTCGATACGATGTGGGCTGCGCGCATCCTGGGGTGGCCCCGCGTGGGTTTGGGCGACATCCTCGCCAACACCTTCAATGTGCACCTCGACAAACACTATCAACGCTACAATTGGGGCAAGCGCCCTATCGATGCCAAGGCATTGACCTACGCCTGGATGGATAGCTATTATCTGCTTGACCTGCGGGAAATCCAAAAAGAAGAACTGATCGCCACCGGACGATGGGAAGAAGCACAGGAAACGTTCGCCTATCTCTGCCAGACCGTCCACCCGCCCTCCGAGCCCAACCCCGACGATTACTTCTGGCGCATCAAGGGCATTCACGATCTACATCCAAACGAACAACAGGTACTCTACCGGCTGCATCTCTGGCGGGATAAGCAGGCGCGGGCGATGGACCGTCCCACCGTCAAAGTCGTTTCCAGCCAACGCCTGGTCCGGTTGGCCCAGGTGCAGCCGCGCAGCCGTGAGGAACTCACTTCCGCCGGATTAACAGCGTACCAGGCACGCCGGTTTGGCAACGGCATCCTGAAGGCACTGCACAGCCCCCCACTCCCGATGCCACATCCTCCGAGCAATCACGAGCGCCCGCCGCAGGACGTGATCAACCGTTACAACGCCCTCAAGGCCTGGCGCAAGGGCGTCGCGGCTGGTCGGGGCGTCGATTCCGACGTGATTCTGCCCAACGCCGTGCTCTGGGAACTGGCACACCGCCCGCCGCGCACACTGGAAAACCTGATTGACATCCCCGGCATCGGTCCATGGCGACAGAAGACCTATGGTCCAGACTTGCTTCGTATTGTACGCAATTCCACATAGCCCTGAGCACAATCACGAAAAATCTCTGCCACGAATCTTCACAAATAAAAACAGAGTCGTGTAGATTCGTGGCTACTTCTGGAGGAACCAGAAATGAAAATTACTTTCCTCGGCGGTGTTGGAACCGTTACCGGTTCGATGTATCTGATCCGCACCAACAGGCACAACATTTTGCTGGAATGCGGCCTTTATCAAGGTAAGCGCAATGAAGCCTACGCACGCAATCACAAAATCCCCGTCGATATTCGCCGCCTGAATGCCGTTATCCTTTCCCACGCGCACATCGATCACTCCGGCAACCTGCCTAACCTGGTGAAATTGGGCTACGACGGCCCGATCTACGCCACAGGTGCCACTTACGATCTCTGCGGGGCGATGCTGCCCGATTCGGGGCGCATCCACGAGGGAGATGTAGAATACGTCAACAAAAAGCGCCTGCGCAAAGGGTTGCCACCGATGGAACCGCTTTATACCGAGGCCGATGCCGTACGCTCGCTGCGCTACTTCGTCGGCGTCGGCTATAACCGGCCCATCGAAATCGCTCGCGGCATCCATGTCACCTTTCTCGATGCAGGCCACATCCTGGGATCGGCCATGGTGCTCCTGGAATCGAAAGAACGTGAAGGTAAGGTACGCTTGCTCTTCACGGGCGATCTGGGTCAGCCTAAGCTACCGATCGTGCGCGATCCGGTGCCTATGGCACCCGCTGATTGCCTGATGATCGAGAGTACCTATGGCGATCGCGAGCATCCTCCCATCGAGGATGTCCAGAGCCAACTGGCAGACATCGTGAATACCGTGGCGGCACGCGGTGGGCGTATCATCATTCCTTCGTTCGCAGTGGGGCGCACCCAGGACATCGTCTACGATCTGCACCAACTGACCCATGATGGGCGCATCCCCGAACTGCCCATCTACGTTGACAGCCCATTGGCGGTCAACGTTACTGAAGTCTTCCGCATGCATCCTGAGTGCTACGACCGCGAAACGCGGGATTTCATCGCCGAAAGCGGCGACCACGATCCTTTCGGCTTTTACCGCCTGCACTATATCCGCAGCGTCGCGGAATCCAAAGATCTTAACACAACGCCAAATCCCATCATCATTATCAGCGCCTCTGGCATGGCCGAGGCGGGGCGCGTCCAACATCATCTCAAACACGCCATCAGCGATCCCAAGAACGCGGTGCTCATCACCGGCTGGCAAGCGCCATACACGTTGGGGCGGCGTATCGCCGATCAGGAGCCGTATGTCCGTATCTTTGGCGAGGAATTCGAACTCAAAGCCGAAGTCCACACGCTTTACGCTTATAGTGCCCACGCTGACCACACGGACCTGCTCAATTGGGCCACGCCGCACGCCCACACCGTGAAAACGGCCTTCGTCGTCCACGGCGATCCCAAGCCCGCACAAAATCTGGCCGAGGGACTGCGAGAGTTAGGATATGGCAGGGTGATCGTGCCACAGCGGGGAGAAAAATACACTACGTGAAACGTGATACGTGAGGAGTTTGTCACGCTTCACGCATCGCGTATCACGTATCACGCAGAGAGGCACAAACGATGACAACAGAGGAATACGACTTCCAGTTACCGACCAACGATCCCTACCGGCGTGGGATCATCGCACCTTTGTGGCTCACACTATTGGCACTGCTCTGTACACTCGGGGCCTGGGGCGTATCTGCCGTGGGGTTGACCGGCTACGTCTTCCTCGCGATTGCCGCGTGTTTCCTCGCTCTGTTCGGTATCATCACGCTCATTGTGTGGCTATGGGGCCGCAAACACATACGACAGGCTACCGAATTCCTCGCCAGCGACCGCCCGCTCGTGCGTTGGACGTATTCGCCGCTAGAGTGGGAGCGCCTCATGGGAACCGGCCTGGAAGAAGAAGGCGGCGACTGGAAAGTCCAATTTGGCTGCCTGACCGTACTTTTTGCCATCGCTGGCGCGCTCACAGGCGTGATGATCGGCATGGACGAGAGCTTCGGGCAAGCGCTCCTGGACGGTGCGATTGGACTGGTGGGCGGTGGCGTCGTTGGCGGCGTCATCGGCGCAGTCGTGGCAGGCAGCCAACACTTGGCTATGCGTAGAGCCTACACACAGTCCGAGCCGGGTGAGGTCGCCCTGGGCCGCGACGAAGTCTACGCACTCGGTAACTATTTCAAGGGCAACAGCAATACCAGCTACGTGCGCCGCGTCACGCTGCACCACGATGCGCTCGCACAGTTGCACATCGAAATCCAACTGCCGCCCCGCGTCCGCGGCCCGGTCGAAGAGGCCTGGATGCTCCCCGTCCCACCCCAGATGGT
>JBJYXQ010000413.1:6778-12478 GCA_046260035.1 Anaerolineae bacterium | reverse complement strand
TCACTCTGGAGGTGACGTGTGTCAAAGACGCGTATTTTGGTTGTTGAAGACAGTGAGGTGTTACTGATGGCCATGCAGGATGTTCTGATGGTAGCGGGTTATGCCGTCGAGACCGCCTGCAACGGTAGGCAAGCGCTGAAGGTGATTCAGCAAGCTTCGCCACAGCTTGTTATCACCGACATCCAGATGCCGTCTAGGGATGGTATCGCTCTGTGCTATGCTCTGCGCACTTCTGATCAGTGGGCCACTATCCCGTTGATTTTTATGAGCGGTCAGGAAAACAAAAATTACTGTGAGCCAACCGGTCCAATTGACTTTCTTCCCAAACCCTTCGCTCCTGAGGATCTGCTGGCTCTGGTCACACACTATATATAAAGCAAACAGCGACTCTAGAACCTGATAGCGCAAAGGGAGAGCATTATGCCAGCAGAAACAGAATTGACAAAGCATACGGAGTACCCACGTTACCAGTCTTACCTGCTGCGGCTCTGGCAGGAGCAGCCGGGGGCACCCTGGCGGGTTATGTTACAGGAGGTAGAAGGGGACCAACAGTGGAGATTCTGCGATGCGGCGCAGTGTTTAGAGTTCGTCCAGCAACAACTGCGCGGAGAACAATAGGAGATTAAGGTAGCGTCACTTTTTATACGAGGAGGATATGATGCGGCGCAAGCAGTTGATTACATTTTCGGTTTTGATGGTTGTCACTTTATTGGGTGCTCTCGTTGTCTTCCCCAAACGTGGGGACGCGACGTCCTCACCATACGATCAGGTGCTCGAAGCGTGGCGATACGCGCAGCAGATCGGCGAGTACGAGTACCACACCAGCGTGATGCAGATCACGCGCCCGCTGCTGACGTTGGAAAATGTCGGCCGGTACAGCCAGGAAGACCGCTTCTACCTAGAAGGCCAGATGGATCTTCGGTCAGAAGCGATGACCTTCAAGCTGTGGCCGGATTCGGGCAGCGTAGCCGATCCCGCCGACGCAGTCGAAATCCGCGTGATCGGCGGCAAGGCCGAGGCCCGGGTCGCTGGGAGCGATTGGAACCCGGTCGATGACGTCTCTACACTCTTCGCGCCGGGTCGCGACGCCCTCGGCTACTTGCACGCGGCGCGCAACATCCAGCATGCGGGCGAGGAAACGCGCGCGGAGATCACCTTCGACCGCTACACCTTCGAACTCGACGGGCCGGCGTTCGCCGTTTACATGCGCGATCAACTGGAAGCCGAAATGCAGCGTTCGGGCAAACTGCCGCCCGGCGTGAAAGTCGAGATCGTGGATGTTTACTCCGAGATGCAAGGTTCCGGCGAGTTGTGGCTGGACGAACGCGGCTTGCCGCTGCGCCTCACCCTGGAAACAACTTACCCGCCCGGCGAATACGATCAGGTGGAAGCGCAGATCCGTACCGACTTCTCCAATTGGGGCGAGCGGGTCGCGCTGGTGCAGGTCGCCGGCGATTTTGCGCGTACGCCTACCCTGACCACACTCACCCGGGGGTTCTACGAACTAGCCTACAACTTACGCGGCGTCGATTGGTACGGGATGGCCTTCACTGCCGGAACCATAACTCTCATCGTGGTCTTGTTGGTCGCGATGGTCCTCTACTGGCGCTCGCGCAAAGTCTACGTAAGCGTCTCCATCGTGATGCTGATAGCTACGCTGGTGACGCCGCTGCTGCAAAGTAACCAGGTTCACGCCTTTAACGTCGAGCAGGCGGCGGCTCGCGCCGATTCCGAAGAAAGCCAGGCGCAGCGGGCGGCGCTGCTGGAACAACGCGCCTCGACCTACACCTTCGACCCACACCTCGACCCGCTCGCCGTCGATCCAGAGGAAGAACAACCGATCGATCCCACCGCCGACACGGACGGCGACGGCCTTCTGGACTACATCGAGAAGGAGCGGCTGGGCACAGACCTTACAAAGAAAGATTCGGACGGGGACCTTATCGAAGACCCGTTGGAGGTCGCCGGTTTCGATTACCGGGACAAACGCTGGTATCTGAATCCCAACCAAGGCGACACCAACGAAGATGGTCGTCCGGATTCGGTGGAGTGCCCTGATTTAGTCAACGTAACGGCGGATCAGGTGGGAAGCTCGATCTGCGCCGACACCGATGACGACGGCGTGCCCGATGCCTTCGACTACGACGACGACAACGACGGCGTGCCCGACAACGTCGACGTGAACCCTACCGCAGCGTGGGGTGGCGGGGAGAAGGGGACGTGTAACGTCAAAACCGATCCCGGCGAGCCGCTGGGGCAAGCGTTCGACGGCTGCGTGACCGGTTTGCAAGATCAGAGCTTCACCTATTCCCTCAACCAGTACGAGGTTGGCAAGCCTATCCTGGTGGATTTCCAACTGCGCCCGGTCGAGCGCAACCATCTTTGGTTCACCAACAACATTCTCGACTGGCCGGAAGGGGATCATCAGGGCCAGGTCATGCGCATGCGCTATCGAGAAGAATACCGCGATCCTAGCAAGCATTTCGCCACGTTCGCCGACTACTACCGCAGTCAGAAGGCTGAAGAAATCCCCCCGAACGCCCATAACGGCGATATGCAAATGATCCCGATGCTGGAGATCGAGATTCCCTACGTGGCAGGGAGTTTCCAGGGCCTGCCGGTCACACCGGCGCTGGCGATGGATGCCACCAAACCTCCTTTGCCGGACCTTCTGGTTGTTCCCGAAGGCAAACAGGTTCCATCCGACGTTCCCAGAGACGATCCTCTATGCACGTTTGGGGAGGATACTGCCACAACGTGCAACGCCAAGCGGCTGCAAAACTGGCTCCTGAGTTGGCTGGATACCGAAGCCGTGTCGCAGATGGGATACTCGGTGCGGGTCAAAGACACGAGCGGTGCGCTACTGGTCTACGTGCCGCTGAGTCTGATGAGCGATCCGGTCGGTGGCGGACCGGTCGCTTTCCAGGCGACGATGTTGTACCGGCCACGGTCAGAAGATATGGGTAGCAATCACAAAGCGCGCCTGGTGTGGATGATTCAGGCGCTCGTGGATGTCTGCGAACTTCCTAAAGGCGCACCTTCGTGGGGCTGTGAGGATGTCTGGTACAACTTCACTTACAATCGCTACTGGAAGACTATGCCTGACCCCACCGTCATCCACACTTACAGCGACGACTGGTACCTCACCGGTTTCAGCGCCCGCGAAGACCACGGCCTGACCGTCGCGGCGCTGTTCGAAGACCCGGAGACGATGACCGACACGACCGGCACCTACGTCCCCGACACCCTGTTGATGATGGCACGCGCGTTGAGCTACTCGCTGCTCGCCGGACGCACGGAGGCCGACGGACAACGCCTCACCCTCGCCGACATCGAAAAGCGCTTCGACAAGGATCTCAACAAGGACCTCAATGCGACGGTGAGCATCACAGATCACTGGGGCTTTCCCCAGGGAACCTTCCAGGTCGTCACCAAGACCCTGGAGCACCTGGGCCTCTACGGCTACGTGCCGATGACGATGACCAAAGAGATTCTCACCGGCTACTTCCAGAACCTCGATGGATCGCCCAAGGTCAATCCGCCGCACTTGCTCTACATCAAAGAGGAGACAGCGCGCACCGTGGAGCTGGATGGAACCGGCGGTATCCAGCAACGCAATCAACAAGCCTTCACGTTCGATGGGGTTGCGAAAACTACTATCGCCTCGGTCAACATGGCCCCCTACCGGCAACTACCCAGCCGCACATGGGACGAGTATCCCTTCGATGACTATTGGCGGGTTATGGAACCGAAGCTCAAGGCAGCGTTCCAGCAGGGCTGGGGCGATACCGATCCCGAAGCACAGAAATTGTGGGAAGACCCCCAAACCGTGGGTGGGGCATTGTTATTCGCACAGAGTCTCCTGATATCGGCTAAAAACGGCATAGTTGCCGTGGTTGAAAGCGATGGCGTAGCATCTAAGGGCCATTCCAAGCCCGATGAAATACTCTTTCGCGACACCCGCACAGCCTTTTCGGTGCCGGGTGCGGCTGTAGGCGCCAAGTTTCTCACCAAAGAACTGGTGAAGTTGATCATAAAATTCGGCGTAAAAGGCAGCACTCTGGCCAGCCATCAAGCAGCCCAGGCCGTTCTCAATAAATATGGCGCGCAATACGTGATCAAGAACAGCGCCGGCGACGTGGTGGATGGCGGACTGTTTCCGCACATCAAGGACCTGGTCAAATTCAGGAATCCGGTGGCGAGCGGACTCCTGCTCGCAGCGGTTATTGTCACGATAGTCGTGGTCGTTGTTCTGGGGGCGATGTACGGCTTCAAAAACGTGATGCCCTACGTTCTGGATAGCCTCAACATCGCCTTCCAGCTCTATACATTGTATTATGCGTATAGGGGGCTGAGCGCTGCGACAAGAGCCTTGGGCAGTGTGACACAGGCAATCGGGAAACTGGCCAGCTCTATCGGGCGGGCTATCAAAATCGCAGGAGCAATCGCGTTGATTGTTATTGTTGCCGTTACGATCATAACCTTCTTTATGACCGTAAAAGCCGACGTTGGTTCACTGGACTGGAACAACGCGTTTGCCGATATGGTCGCCAGCATCGCTGTAGCGGTGTTACTCACGATCATCAGTCTCATCCCCGGCATCGGCGCGCTGATTGCCGCCGTGATCGCCCTGATCGATGCAGCATTGGCGATCATCTGCCGCGCCACCGGCTGGAATGACCCCACCGACAAGGATAACTATAACAAATTTGCCGCTAAATGGGTCTGCGGCGGTATCAGCGGCCTGCTCGCCAAAGCAATCAAATGGCTCATCTACGAGCAGAATCCGCTCGTGGATATGGAAAACGAAAAACGTCTACAACCCCACAGTCTACAACCAACATTGGTAGACAGCGACAAAGGCTTTGCTGTGGGCAACAGTATGATCTTGGAAATGGGCGTGATGACGCATCTCTTCTCCAAATCTCCCAAATTCGGCGCCGGCGCTATGCCCTGGAGCAGTGACCAGTTTAACGAGGATAACTACCGGCAGTCGGCATTCGAGTACATTGCCGGGGACAGCAGAACCATTACCCCGTTAATGGACGCGAAACCGGATATGCGCGAAGGCACGATGCGCGATTTGTGGATGCCCAACTCTACCGCCGGTGGATTCCTCTATGCAGATCAATGGGTGTCGTCCGAGTATACCTTCACGCTCGAACAAGCCGGTGTCAACGTGTACCCGCTGACCATAGGCCCGATCAGTCTTTACGAAAGGCATGCTGTACCGGTGCAGGAGTGTAAACCCGGAACTGCCAGTTTGATCGGAAACACAGTGTGTTCCCTGGGCGGCATTACCTCGGCATTGCTCAAAGACTGTGAAGTGCGCTTCACGAGCAACCAGATTACAATTACACTCGACAAATTGGTCTACGACATCTTCCCGTCCACGCTGGATGAGTTCTACAAGCTGACCGAAGTCGATGCCAACGGCGGGTACTCCTTCGAGTGGGGACAAAACAGCACGCCGAAATTCCCCGTCTTCAAAGATGCCGATGGCGATGGGCTGATCAGTACTGCGAAGAATGGCATGGATCACAATGACAACACGCCCGACGCCGACGCCGATGGACTTTCGGACCTCTTCGAGGTTCAGAACAGCAGCCATACCTGGCAGGCAGACACCGACGACGACGGCCTTTCCGACTACGAGGAAGAGCGCTACGGCACGGACCCCAATCAAAAAGACAGCGACAA
>JBJYXQ010000413.1:0-6678 GCA_046260035.1 Anaerolineae bacterium | reverse complement strand
CCGACTACGAGGAAGAGCGCTACGGCACGGACCCCAATCAAAAAGACAGCGACAATGACGGTCTGTGGGACGGCGAAGAGGTTGAAGGCTGGCGGTTCGTCTACGCGCTGGACGACGCCGGGCCGCGCTTCACATGGGTCACGTCCGACCCGTTGAAGGCCGACACCGACGGCGACGAAATCCTCGACAAGCTGGAAGCGGTCTACGGCTTCCACCCGCGCGTTGCGTCCGAACTCAAGGTCCTGAGTCTCGGCACAGAGATCGCCGAATTGTTCGATCTGCCAGGCACGCAACCCTGCGCCACGTTGAACATCACCGGCCTCACCGTCAATGCCGCGCAACTGGCCGATTATGAAGTCAACGAAGGCGGCGACGCTGAAATCGCCATCGAGATTGACGGGCAGCGCATCTGGTACGGCGAAGGCTATCGCGACGGCGATCCCGCTACCCTCAACGTAACCTATGGTTTCTGCAACCGCGACCTCACCATTACTCTCACCGAAATCGATCAGGGAGACTGGAACAACGATCCCATCGGCACTATCACCGTCGCGCCCGACGTTTTAGGCAGCCGCAGCCAGGTGTTGCGCTCGCCCGAACAGGGACAGGGCAGCGAAGTCACTCTGACATGGAACGTTGTCGCGCTCCCCGGGGCAGCGACGGTCAGATTGGCCCAGCGCAGTGACAATATCGTGCGGCCTGGTCAGACGCTTGCCTACACCGCCACCATCAAGAACGAGCTGCTCGGCGGCATGAAGAACGAAGAGTTGATCGGCAGCATTGCGCACGGCCTCTTCGACGTGGACTTCCCGGCGGCTATGCCGGACAATACGCTCTACAATCAGCCCTTCAAGCTTGGGCCCAGCCAGCAGACCACTATGCGCGGCTACGTTACCATCGATGACGCGATCAACACCTCGCAAGTGATCAGCTTTACGCAGTGGGCCGGCGCGCTCATCGATCCCAATCTCAATCCGCAACCGCGCACTGTGGGCGACGTCATCACGCCGACCTTCTGGCTCAAATTCGACGAGTCCGATCCCGCCGCGTTCGTGGATGCGTCCGCAGGCGGCGCAACGATCGAGTTGGTACCCAACATGAACGTACCTGAAGCCGGCATGCCTGGCCTGATCGACAATGCCGCAAGGTTCACCAGGGATGTCCTCCGGGCTTGGGGTTCACAACTCAACCTAAATACAGGCGATGGACACTTCACGCTTTCGGCCTGGATTTTCCGTGAAAATGCTGAGGCTACGGGTACGATTATGGGGTATGCCGATGGAGGCTATGGGGAGGTAAACGACAAAACTACCAGCTATCCCACGCTCTTCACCAGTGGGGACCGGTTGGGCGCTTATTTCGGCACCGGCACAGCAGCCTGCGAATTCACCACAAACGTAGGGGTCTTGTCAACAGGAGAATGGCAACACGTGCTGGCGACGTACGATGGCGTTGGACTGCAACTGTACGTCGATGGAATTCTGGTCGGTAATCAGGCCTGTCCTGGATACAAACCATACCAATGGCAAACTAGCTTCTGGATCGGGCGCGCGAGTAGTCGAACGCGTATCGGTTTCGACAAAATCGTGATGGAGGGGGATGAGGGTGATGGCCTCGGCAACGCCGAAATTGAGCTGTACGGGTGCTACAACCGTGATGCCAGCGGTGGAAGTTGTAACCTTGCTCGCGTAGATGATATGGCCAAAGGCGATACACATGATTGGTCCCCCGACATCATCGGGTATATCCTCGGCGATAGCTACTATCACGTATTGACGTGTGAAGCCGATTGGGGCACTAAGGACGGCTGTAATGGCACCGACGACCGGCTCTACTCTGGGCAGTGGTGGAACTACGAGGTAGGGAGCTATGTTAGAAGAGGCAGTGGCGGCGAAGACTTGCCGCCTGCTGAAACGCCGACAGAGGACCTGGCGTTGTACTTCAGCATTTACGACGACGCCGGATACCTGAATAACACCTTTATCGACGACTTGCGCGTCTACAAACAAGCCGTCACACCGAGACAGGTCGTTGACCTCGTGCGCGGGGCCAATCTCACTCTGGAAACGCCCTTCAACGAGCCTCCCGGCGCGGTCACCTTCCACGACTACTCCGGCAACGCACTGCACGGTAGTTGCCAGGGATCGGCGTGCCCACTCTCGGGCCTCCAAGGACGCTCCAGCCAGGCTATCCGCTTCGACGGGGACAACGATAAAGTTACCCTCTTCGACGCCGAGAAATTGCGCCTCACCGGCGACGCATTCGTCGTCGCGGCCTGGGTGCGCGGTGATAGTGCTGCGCCAGATGGTGGGGCCATCCTCGCCAGCAACGACAACAATCTCATTCTGGCTATAGCAGGCGGTGTGCCTTCGTTCCAGATGAACGGCAGCACCATCCAGGGCGGCATGTTACAGGCGGATACCTGGTACCACGTCGCCTGGGTGTACGAACAGGGTGTCATACAAGCCATCTACGTGGATGGCGTGCAAGTCGCGTCGACGGCAGCTCCCACGCCACTCAGTGGTACACCCGACATCTACGCCGGCTACTACAATGATACCTATTACACCGGCTACGTCGACCAGTTGTCCATCATCCCGTCGGCCCTTCAGGCAGGGCAACTCGCTACACTGCGCAGCAATGTGCCACAGTTGCACTACCCCTTCAACGAAGGTCGCAACGCCATCAGCTTCGCGGATGACGCTGCACCGGGCGTCACCGCCACCTGCCCCGTCACCACCACCTGCCCCACCGCCAGCGACGACGCCAAACTCTACGGCGGACTGGTCTTCGACGGCGACGACGACCTCCTGCCGATCCCCAACGCGGGCGCCGTGGACGACGATTACAGCGTCGCACTGTGGCTCAAACCCCTCATCCAGGGCGACCGCCCGCAGGACATCCTCTCCCGCGCCGGGCAATTACGCCTCTTCTTCGAGAGTAAGCAAGCCAGCCGGGACTTCACCCTCCACTACAATCTCTGTGGCAGCAGCGGGCAAAGCACCAAGGCACTCAACCTGAACCAGTGGAACCACGTAGTGCTGGTCAAGAGCGGCGCTTCAGCCTCGCTCTACCTCAACGGCACGCTGGATAGCGAGGCGACGGTTGCCTCGTGCGGCGGCGCAGCGCCGCTGGAAGTGGGCGGCACAACCGGCCAGATGCGCGCCTTCTACGGCGAACTGGACGAGCTTTCCGTCTACGGTACGCCCATCAGCGCGCGCGAAGTCGAGGAACTCTACCAGTACCAGGAAGCCTGGTTCGATACCAACGAGAGCCTCAACCTCACCGTTGACGCCGAGGACCCCACCGTGAATCTGCTACTCACCACGATGCGCCTGCCCAACAGATCCGATCAAGTGTTGCAGATTGACGCAGCGGACGTGACCTCTGGCATCGCCAGTGTCGAATACAAGATTGACCGCCCCGGCGTGGGGACGGTCGTGGATTGGACCGCCGCCGGGCGCGATGCCAAGATCTGGCTGATGTACTTCACACCGTCGCTGGGCGCGGGCGACTACACGATCTCCCTGCGCGCCACCGACCGGGCAGGATACACCGTGACGCGCAGCTTCGACATCGTCGTAGATGCTACACCTCCGGTCGTCACAATCACTGACTTCGGTCCGAACCGTCCACAAACTACGGCGTTAGCCACAGCGACGAGCGTTTCTCTCTCCGGCTCCGTCAGCGATGGCCCCGGCAGCGTCGTCACCAACACGATGAGAATCGAGTTGTTCAGCCCCGAAGGCTTCTCGGTGGCCGGGCCGCAGACGCCCGCCGTCAACGGGACGACGTGGACGCTCGATTACCAGACGCCCTTCCGTCTCAACGGCGTCTACAGCGTCGCCCTCTTTGCCGAAGACTTCGTGGGTAACGTCTTCAGCGACACGCTCAGCCTGCCCATCGATGGCACGCCGCCCACCGCCGACGTGATGATGACCGGCGCGAACGTGGACGTCATCACGGGCAGTGGCGCAAGCCCCGCGATCCTCTACGGCACGGTCAGCGACATCCCCTACCGCTCCGGCGCAAACCTCAACCTGCACTTCGAGATGTCGTCCGACACCGGCAGCGGCTTGCGCTTCTTCGACACGGCCCCCGACCGCAACGACGTCGTTTGTCTCACTGCCACCTGTCCGACAACTGCGCCGGGCAACTACGGCCAGGCGCTCGCCTTCGACGGGAGTGACTACCTTGCTGTGAACGACGTGGAACTCTCCACGCTCGATATCGAAGGTCAGATCGCGCTGGCCGCGTGGATCCGGCCCACCGCCACCGACGGCGAACGCACTATCCTCTCGCAGGGTCCGGCAGACAATCGCCAGGTCGTGCTGCGCATCCAGGATGGGCAGTACCAACTCGGTGTCATCGAAGACGGCACCGCCCACATCACCAGCACTGCCGTGCCTGCCGGCGACCTGGGCCAGTGGATCCACCTAGCCGGGACGTACGACGGCGAAGCGTGGCGACTCTACCGCAACGGCACCGAAATCGCCAGCCTTGAGACGGACGCCGGCGCAATCTTCGTCGATAGCCTGTGGCTGGTCGGCGCGGCGAACGCCGCCGCTCCCGCCGGCTTCTTCCAGGGCGACATCGACGAAGTCCTCATCTACGCGCGTGCCATCTCGGTCGAAGACATCCGGCAACTCGCCGTCCCCGTCACTTCCGAACTCACAAGCCTGGAGGTCGGTCTGGAGCACCTGGGCGACGGCAGTCCGGTCACCTGGCATACCGCCACCATCGACAATCCCTTCGCCGCCATCTCCACCTGGTCGCTGGCGATGCCGGACCTCGAAGGTCCATACCGGATGCACCTGCGTGTGGCCGATATCCGGGAAACCCGCGTCATCAGCCGCGTCTGGGAAGGCGAAGTCGATACCGTCGCGCCGCGCGTGACACTCCACGCCTGGAACGCCATCACCGGCACGCTGGCGGGCGCGTTCTACGCCTGTGAAGTGGAAGACTACAACCTGGATGTCGACAGCATCGTCTGCCCCGCGCCCATCCGCCCGGATCAGGTGACGATGCAGGATGCTCCGTGGTTCCTCGCGCTGTACGGCGACATCGAGAAACCCTTCCAGGTTACGGGCGACGGCGCGTGGCGCACCGACGCCGAAGGGCCGCACACGCTGCAAGCGTGCGACTTCTACGGCAACTGCGCCAGCACCACCGTCACCACCACGCTGAACCTCCAATCGCAGTCCGTGCCGCTCAAAGTGCGTGCGCGCTTGCTGCTGGCACCCCAGACGCCGGACTTCGGCGTCTGGATCGCCGCACCGCAGCCGCAGACCGGCTACACGACGCTCGATCCCATCACCATCGGCGGCGGCGCGGTCGCCGCGAGTAGCCTGCAAGACCTGACCGTGTACGTGAACGGTGCACCGGTGCATACACAGAACTGGGCCGACGGCGCGACGACAGCGGAAGCCTGGACTACGCTGTGGACGCCGCCCGCACCGGGCATCTACACCATCACCGCCACTCTCACCGACTGGGCCGGCGGTTCCACTGACAACACCGACCCCACCGGCGCCCCGGCAGGCGTGCAGGTGATGGACACCGTCATCTACGTGGACGTCGATGACCCGCAGCTCACCATCACCACGGCGCAAGTTGACGCGAGCAACTACGCGCTGCCCGCCTTCGTCACCGTTACCGGCCAGCTCGACGACGCCGTCGGCGTCAAACGGCTGGAAGTGAAGGTCAACGGCAGTTCGTGGCAGCCCATGCGCAATCCCGGCGCTACGTGGCAGGCTCCCTTTTACGCAGGCACGCTGCTGCGTCCCGATGGCGTCACTTACACGCTCTCCGCCCGCGCGTTCGACTTCGCCGGGCACGTGACGTGGATCACCCAAACCGTCCCCGCCGACGCGCAGCCCCCGGCCGGCTTCACGCCGTTCGTGAGCTACGACGGCCCCGCCGGGCGCGTGCCGCTGGCGATGAACGAAACCATCCAGGACGTCCTCACGCCCACACTCCACATCACGTGGACCGCCAGCAGCGACCCCAGCGGCCTCGCGCCCTACCAGGTCGAACTGCTGGACGCGACCGATCCGGCGCTGCCGGTTCTACAGGGCGTCTCCGTCCCCGCCACCGCTGCCAGCTTCACCCTGGATGACATCCAGAAGCTCAAAGTGCGCGTGACGGCAGTGGATACTTTCGGCAACCGGACGGCGCGCGTCGTCGGACCGTTCTACACCGATTATCACACGACCCCGGCCTACGTCGATATGGCGGAAGCCGGTAAGAACGACAGGCCCTATCGCAACTGGCTGGACGAGCCGTGCAACGCCCTCGGCAAAGACAAGCGCATCGTCGGCCCGTTGAGCAGCATCACCACCCTTGGCGATCCGCAGCGCTTCTACGCTACGTGGAACGGAGAGGGCCTGCGCTTCACCTGGACGGGCGCGCATTGGGACCGAGATGGCGACCTCTTCATCTACCTCGACACCGAACCCGGCGCGGGTTCACCTAAAGCCCACAACCCCTTTAGCAACGATACCGTCGTCTGGTTGCCGGCGCTCGACAGCGGGCAGATGGAGGCCGACTGGATGATCCACGTGCAGGGCAGCGTCACCGCCACCCTGGCGCGGTGGAACGGCGGCGCGTGGGCGCCCGTAGACGGGCTGGAGTTCGCCTTCGGCAGCGACCTGGAGACACCGCATACCGACCTCTTCG
>JBJYXQ010000412.1:0-8666 GCA_046260035.1 Anaerolineae bacterium | reverse complement strand
AGTAGAACTTCAAAATACGCTTCGTAAAGCTACTTGCAGTACAAGTTACTTGTGACTGCTTCTTAAGGCGGCTTTGGCCGCAATTGTGAATTTTCGGACAGGTACTTATTCTATTGGGTAGATGATAGATCAAAAAACTCTTGGGTGGATGATGCGCCGTTTATGGATTGTGTTTGTTCTGTTGGTGTGCGCCGGATTGTGCGCGGGTTGCGAGAGAGCGGAAACGCTGATCACGCAAGCCACGCCGACACCGACTATTTTGTCGCAGTGGGCGATAGCGGCTGAGGCGAGTTCGCAGTTCGGCTTTCCCGATTGGAGCGTCACTCGGGCGACCGGTGCGCCGGAGGTCAATGCCTGCGAAGATGACTCGCGAGCCTGGGCATCTGCGCGCGGAAACGGCGTGGAATGGCTGCGTTTGACGTATGCACAGCCGGTCTATGCGACGGAGGTGCGGATCTACCAGACGTTGGGGCGGGGGGCGATCTTCCGCGTCTCGCTTGTTGATGAGAACGGCGTTGCCCAGCGGATTTGGGAAGGCGAAGACACGGACGCAACCTGTCCTGGCCTGCTGACCGTCGTCGTGCCACAGACAGCGGAGCGCATTGTCGGCGTCCACATCGACCTCGACGAGTCGCGTACAGGATTCTGGAACGAGATCGATGCGGTGGAATTGATCGGCATACGTTAGGGTATGGGGGAGGCTCTTTGGACAGGGTTTACAAGATTGGCAGGATGAAAAAGTCTTTCTTATCCTGAAAATCCTGTTGATCCTGTCAAAAAATGGTAGCGCGTAATTTACTGTTGGCTAGTTACCAAAGAGCCGCTTTTTTAGAGCCTCGGGGACATGCCCGCCCTTTTCGAGAACGCGCAGTGCTTCTGTCGGCGAGGGTGGGGGATCGGTAGGGAGCTCTGCGGTGAGCCCGAACGACGGCGATGGCGTTGGCATCGCCGTTGTCTGTTGTGGCGGGCCGACCGGCGCGGTGGAAAGTTCTGTCAGCCATACCACGGCCTCGACGGCATTTGTGACGACACGGATGCCTTGTGGTACATTGGCTGTAGGCGATGCAGTTAACAGGAGGGCGTTTGCTAGTGCATTTGTGCCAGTCTCCGTTTTGTCCAAGGCGGCGGCACTGCTGTACACACGGCGCATAGCCGCCCCCGCGGCGACTTGCTCCAAAACGTCGGTCCAGGCGGGATTGGGGCTTACAGTAGGCGGCAGCGGACTAAGGACGAGCAAGCGTCCGTTTTGCAGGAATGTCTGTTCTTGCTCCGGCAGCGTGAGTTGTTCGAGGCCCTGCTTCGCAAAGAGCAGCGCTTCGCCTTCGCTGATAATCATTTCTTCCAGCAGCAAGGTTGCCTGCGGGCTTTCCCGAAATGCTGCGAGCAGCAGGTTTTCCCCTAACAGAATCCCCACCGTTTCTTGCATGAGTTCCTGCGTTTCTGCGTCGAGCGGTCCGGGCGCCAGGTAGACAATCGGGCGCATCAACAGACTCAACTCGCCAGCGTGGAACAGCAGTGCCGGGCGCAGTTTGGAGGGCAATTGCTGTAATCCCATGGGGTAGAGGGGCTCGTTCCATCGCAGGGCGGCAACATCCGGCAACTCGCGCGGGGGATGGAGTTTACCGGCTTCCTGGGGTGTCAGTCCCAAGGCCTTGGCCTGGGCAGGCAAGACGTCAAGGACTGCGCGCAGCGTTAGCCCGCGTTGATCCCACATCGCAAGCAACGTTTTGGCGCGCTGCGGCGTAAGCCCGGCATTGAACAAAAACCACATCCAGAGTTGTGTTTCGTTAGCCATTGGGGTTTTCGGACTCCTTTTCGAGGATGATTGTCACCGGGCCGTCGTTGACGAGGCTGACCTGCATATGTGTACGGAAGACGCCAGTCGCGACCGGGATGTGCGCCGCGCGCAAGGCGTCCACAAAGACGTCGATGAGCGCCGCGGCTACATCTGGCGGCGCGGCCTTGGCGAACGAGGGCCGGAAGCCGCGGCGAACGTCACCGTAGAGAGTAAATTGGGAGACCACGAGTGCACTGCCCTCAATCGCCAGCACGGAGAGATTCATCTTCCCCTCAGCATCGCTGAAGATGCGCAGATTGGCGGTTTTATGCGCCAGCCAGCGGGCTTCTTTCTCGGTGTCGCCTTCACGGGCTGCCAGCAGCACCAGCAATCCCGGCCCGATTTCACCAACGATTTCGTCGTCTACGGTGACGGAGGCGGCGGTTACCCGTTGTACAACTGCACGCATGATCTCTCTCCTTACGCGACTGAATATCTATTACAATAACGGCTCGAAACTCAACTTCACACTCATTTCGTCTTCTTGCCCTTGCGGTTCAAACACTACCCCAAATGCCTCTGCCTGCTCGAAATGATCTATTGGCACGATAATCTCTTCTCCCATTGGGACAAACGTCGGAATGTTAGCCTTTTCCCAACGGTTGCGTATTGTCAACATCGGCGCGAACTCGAATCCTATCCCATTTTCACTCATAACCAGAGGAATGTTTCCTTCTGGCGACAACTGTAGGGTTTCGGCGGCATCGTGAGGGGCACCCTGTATCCGGCATACTACAACGTGCACATCCTTGACGCGTGCTATACTGCGGCCTTTCTTCAATTGTCCCAAAACCTGGTCTATGACGCCTTCTTCCATCTCTCCTGCCGTTTCTGTCACCACTCCCGCGACCAATGACTCGAACCCGGCGCCTTGTGTGCTATGCCACGCATTTTTCACTTGCTCGAAATCAAACTCCGCATTCACGATAACGTGCAGTTTATTTCCTACCCGGATGGTTGCCTCTACACGCCAATCTGGTTCTCCGACCATGGATTCGACATTAGCCTCATGTTGTTCTCCGAATTCTGCCATGCTCGTGTTCAACGCTTCCATCTGCGCAGGCATTCCCTCCAGCAAACCGGAGAGGGAGCCCAAGATATCGCCCATCCCGCCCATTTGTCCAGACAAACCTTCCATTGCTTCCTGCGCTTCCTCCATGGCTTCTTCCATCTGTTTCGCCAATCCATCCATATCAGGTAGATCAAATTTATCGTTCATCGTTCTCCTTTTCAAGATTTGTAGAAGACTACATCGCTACCACAAACGCGATCGCGATACCCCCATCGTGGCTGAGGCTGATAGCCCACTCGGTCAATCCTTGTGCCTGGGCGAGTGCGTGAGCGCGTCCGTGAAGAATGACGTAGGGCTTGCCGCCAACCTCGTTCAGCGTTTCAACCTCGCGCCAGCCGATGCCCACGGGTGAGAGAACACGCATCCCAACGCCTAGCGCTTTGGCGACGGCCTCTTTCGCCGCAAAGCGGGCTGCGAGTTCCGCCGGACGCCCCCGGCTGTAGCGGACTTCCTCCGGTGTGTAGACGCGTGTAAGGAACTTCTCGCCGTAGCGATGCAGCACCCGCTCGATGCGCGGGATGTCGACGAGGTCAACGCCGGTGGTGAGCATATCACGCTGTGGGATCGACGACAGCGAGCGCGTAACGCTCAGGATCGAGCCAACGCTGCGCCACGGCTTGCACCTGCGCCGGAGTGATGGCCATAATCATCTCAGTGTACTGCTGCAGATAATCCAGCCCTAGATTGTGGCGTTCGATGTTGAGCAATGCGCGTGCAACGCCTGCGTTGGTCTCCAGGTGCAGAGGTAGGCTACCTGTGAGATAGGATTGTGTGTTGTGGAGTTCTTCTTTGGGGACGCGCATATCGCGGATGCGGCGCAGTTCCTGTACGATAAGGGCCGTTGTTTTATCGACGTTCGCCGGATTGACACCCGCATTGATGCGCCAGGGGCCGGGACCTGTCCCGCCGTCGATGTTGCTGTAGACGTAGTAGGCCAGCCCATTGGTCTCGCGGATGATTTTTCCGAGCCGCCCGTACATCCCGAAGACACCGAATAAGGTGTTGGCGACGAAGCACGGCACGAAATCTGGTTCTGCGCGTGCCGGTCCAGGCCAGCCGAGGACGAGGTTGCTTTGCACCTTGTCGTCGATGGTGAGACGCCGTTCGCGGCGCTCGGTCAGAGCGGGCGCAGGGGGGATCTCGACGATGGGAGGACGGCCGCCTTGCCAATCGCCGAAAGCGGCGGCGACGGCTTGTACGGCTTCTGTGGCTTTTATCGCGCCGACAACGACGATGACGGCATCCTGTGGGGCAAAGAAGGTTTCGTGGAACTGCGCTAAGTCGTCGCGGGTGATGCGCTCGATGGTTTCACGATACCCGGTCTGGCTCCAGTGATAGGGGTGGTCTTCCGAGTAAGCCAGTGCGCGGAAGGTCAGGGCTGCCATGCGGCGCGGATCGCTCTCGCGTTCCTGGATGTCGGTGAGGATTTCGGCGCGGGCTTTTTCCACCTGGCCTTGTTCGAAAGCTGGATTGCGCAGGATGTCGCTGAGGATGTCCAGCAGCAGTGGCAGATGTTCGACCAATCCCTTCGCACCGAAACCAGTGGTCTGCACGCCGGCATTGACGCCGAAGCTGGCGGCAATGGATTCGACCTCTTCGTAAAGCTGCGCAAAGCTGCGTTTGTGCGTGCCGCGTTCCAGCATATCGGTGGTGAAGCCAGCTAACCCGGTCTTGTCCCCTCCGCAGGTAGGGCCTCCGCTTGTGGAGGTTCCGCCTGCGAGCGCGGGCACATCCGCCGCACCCGCGTATAGGTAACCGCTGATGACGACGGTCGGGCTGGTGAAGTTCTCGCGGGCCAGGACGGTGATGCCGTTAGGCAGCGTCTGGCGCAAGATGTCGTCAGGACCGGGTAGGGACAATGTAGATTTTCGTCTGTACATGTTATTTTTTCCAGGTAAGGCCCTACAGATTTGGGAAACCTGTAGGGTTTGCTATTTCTTTGATAGATACCAGCCGGTAGTCCGGTTCTGTGGGCGCAGGTAGGTTTGTGCGACGCGCTGCACATCTTCTGTCGTCACGGCGGCAATGTTGTCCAGGTAGCGCGTAAACCACTCGTAATCAGCAAAGATTTCGCTGTAGCCAAGCCAGAAGGCCTGGTGCGTGGTGCTCTCGCTGGCGTAAGCGAAGAGTGCACGGGCCTGACGCTGCGCCTTTTCCAATTCTTCCTGGCTGATGGGGGATTCTTGCAGACGGGCGATCTCAGCCCACAGCGCTGTCTCGACGTCGGTCAACGCACGTCCTGGCCAGGCAGTCGCCGTCAACTGGTAGAGACCGGGATCGACGGTCGTCATCAGGCTAGCGCCAATATCGATAGCATACTCCGTCTCGACGAGGGCGCGATAAAGGCGGCTGGTGTGATTGGTGACGCCGCCGCCAACCAGGAATCCTGATGCACCTGCGAGCACGGCATTGAGCACCGTCAGCGCGAAGTAGGTTGGTCTGCCAGCCTCATCCTCGTAGCGAGGGGCGGGAATATGGAAGGCCATATTGAGATAATCGGTCTGCCCCGCGCCTTCGACGACGACGCGCCTTTCGCCACGTTGGGGCGGCTCGGTGGCGCTAACCGGCGGAACTTCTGGCCCGGCTTCGATCCCACCAAAGTAGCGTTCGGTGATGCGCTCGATTTCTCCGGCGTTGAAGTCACCGGCGATGGCGAGGATCGCGTTGTTGGGTGTATAGTACGTACGATAGTAGTCGCGCAGCATATCACACGTCATCGTCTGCAAGTCACAGAGGTGGCCCAACGTTTCGTGCCCGTAGGGGTGGACGCGGTAAGCTGCCGCCGAGACTTCCTCGCTGAGCAGGAACAGCGGCGAATTCTCATTGCCCTGGCGCTCGCTGATAATGACGCTGCGCTCGGACTCGACCTCTTCCGGGGTGAAGGTGATGTTGCGCATGCGATCCGACTCGATGTCGAGCGCTACGGATATTTTGTGGGCTGGGAGGGTTTCGTAGTACGTGGTGAAGTCGTACCACGTTATGCCGTTAAACACACCGCCTTCGCGGGCGACAGCTTCATCAGCAGCCCCTTCCGGCCAACGTTCCGAGCCCTTGAACAGCATGTGCTCGACCCAGTGCGAGATGCCCGTGACGCCCTGGTGCTCGTTGCGCACGCCAGCCCGGTACCAGGCCCATACGCTGACGACCGGCGCTGCGTGACTTTCGTGGATGAGAACGCGCAGGCCATTATCCAATGTGGTACGTAGTAAAGCCATTCACTTTACTCCATGATCTCTTCGATGCCCACACCATTGTAGCCGCGCCCGATGGCCATATACAAGAATCCCATTTCGCGGACGAGGTGGGGATCATAGATATTGCGCCCGTCGATCAGGATGGGCTGGTTCATTGTGTCCCGGATACGCTCCAGGTCGAGATTCTTGAACTCGTTCCATTCCGTCACCAGGATGAGCGCGTCGGCACCTTCGGCCAGGGCGTAAGCGTTCTCTGCCATTTCGACTTCCGGCAGCAACTGTCGCGCATTGTCCATTGACACCGGATCGTAGGCCCGGACTTTAGCGCGCTCGCGGAGCAAATCCCAGGCGATATCCACGGAGGGTGCTTCGCGCATATCGTCAGTGTTGGGCTTGAAGGCCAACCCGAGCAGTCCGACGACTTTCCCCTCGAGTGTGCCGCCAAGGAGTCGCTTTACTTTGCGGATAGGCGCCTTACGTTGGTCGGTATTGATATCCATCACGGCATGAACCAGTTGGGGATGCCGCCCGGCGAGTTCGGCCATATAGGCTAGTGCTTTCACATCCTTGGGGAAACACGAACCGCCCCAGCCGATCCCAGCGTCCAGGAACGACCCACCGATGCGTTTGTCCATTCCCATACCAGAGGCAACCTCTTTGACATCGGCGCCGAGTGCCTCGCAGATGTTGGCAATCTCGTTGATAAAGGAGATTTTGGCGGCCAGGAAGGCATTGGAGGCGTACTTGATCATCTCTGCTGTGCGCAAGTCGGTGATCATAATCGTGGTACGCAGGGGGAGGTGCAGTTGCGCCACCTTTTCGGCAGCTTCCCGGTTGGTCGAACCAAGGATCACGCGGTCGGGATTCAGGAAGTCGGTGATGGCCGAGCCTTCACGCAGGAACTCAGGGCAGGAGACCACGGCGAACTCCGGTGCGTCGGGGCGCCGATTGCGGACGATGTCTGTCACCCAGTCGCCCGTGCCCACTGGCACGGTGGATTTGTTGATGATGATGATGGGGTGGTCGATGACGTCGGCGATGGACTCCGCCGCCATGCGCACGTAACGCAGGTCAGCCTGCCCATCAACGTCCGACGGTGTGCCCACGGCGATGAAGGCGTACTCACTGTCTTTGAGTGCTTCGGCGTAGGATGTGGTAAAGATTAGCCGTCCCGCTTTCACATTGCGTTCGACGACTTCCTCCAGACCCGGCTCATAGATGGGCATGATGCCTTTGTTGAGGTTCTCGATACGCGTCTCGTTGATATCCAGGCAGATCACCCGGTTGCCCAGATCGGCAAAACTGGCCCCACTCACCAACCCGACGTAGCCGACTCCAATCACGGCGATATTCTTCATCGTTCATCTCCTTGCGGTATGATCATGTGAAGCGTTTGGAAGTTGAAAAATGATACCACATTTATGATGTTTTCCAAGCTTTGGGGTATACTGAGTAGGATCTTGTCATTCTCGTCGTGCAACATAACTCAGGGCAGCTATAAATGCGGCCTAAAGGCCGGAAAGAAAGGGGTATTTTTGTGGCGGGGCTTTGCCCCGCCACAAAAATACCCCTCAAAATAGCTGCTTTAGCGGTAGAATAATTCACAAGTGTCTCTTGGCCCGCGGGAATGAAAAAGCTCCGGTATACTCACTTGTAGATTGAGAGATTGAGGTGGAGTGATGATAGATCGAATTAATGGACTTGCTGAAGCGCTAGCGTCGAAGCTGGTGATCTACCGGCGTGACTTTCACCGTTATGCCGAATCGGGCTGGATGGAGTTTCGGACGGCGTCGCTCGTCGCCCGGCGCCTGGCAGAGCTAGGATTCGATGTCTGTGTGGGGCGTGAGGTTATGTGTGACGAGGCGCGGATGGGATTGCCAGAACCTAAAACGCTGAATGCTGCTTGGGAGCGCGCAGTAGCTCAAGGTGGCGATCCAGCGTACTTGGAGGCGTTGAGAGAGGGCTTTACGGGTGTCGTGGGCGTGCTCAGGAATGGCGATGGACCGACTGTAGGCCTGCGCTTTGACATGGATGCATTGGATATACAGGAAAGCGCCGCCGAGACGCACCGCCCGGCACGCGAGGGCTTTGCTTCCGTCAATGACGGCGTGGCCCATGCATGTGGTCACGACGGGCACACGGCGCTTGGATTGGGTGTGGCCGAACTGCTGATGGTGCTGCGAGATGCGTTCCGTGGTACGGTCAAGCTCATCTTCCAGCCGGCGGAGGAGGGGGTACGCGGCGCGAAGTCGATGGTCGAGGCCGGCGTCGTGGATGATGTCAACTACCTGTTGGGCCTGCATCTCTACAGTAGGTGGAATCTCGGTGAGATCGAGTGTTCCCGCAGCAATTTCCTGGCGACCAGCAAGTTCGACGCGCTCATCAAGGGCGAACCTGCGCACGCGGGCGGAGATCCACAGGCGGGCAAGAATGCGCTGTTGGCCGCCGCCACGGCGGTGCTCAATTTGTACGCTATCCCGCATCACCGGTTGGGTGCGACACGCATTAACGTAGGGAAGTTGATCGCCGGTGAAGGGCGCAACGTTATCTGCCCGGAGGCGCG
>JBJYXQ010000411.1:0-7421 GCA_046260035.1 Anaerolineae bacterium | reverse complement strand
GATCTGGACCTCCTCTACTATTCGCTGCGTGACCTTCCGCCGGGTCTGGAGGACGTAGGTCGTCGCACGGTAGCGGCATTCAAGTTGCGCGAACGGTTCTTCCACATCGAATTCTTTCGAACCGACAACGGCTCAGACGCTGCTCGTTGGGTCGCGTTGGAGATCAACATGCGTCCCCCGGGCGGTCTGACGATGGATATGTTTAATTACGCCAATGACGCGAACTTTTTCCAGGTCTGGGCGGATGTTGTGGCGGGCAAGGAAATCGCAGAAACGTATACGCGGCCTTACCACTGCGCCTACATCGGGCGCAAGAATGTGTTGCGGCATCAACTCTCGCGCGAGGAAATTCTGCGCTCGTATGGCGACCTTATTGTCCACCATGGGCCGATGAGCGCCGTGCTCTCACCGGCGCTGGGGAATTACGCGTACCTGTTGCGGTCGCCGGACTTGGATGTGATCCTAGCGGCGAGTGCTAGAATACGGGCGCTCGAGGGCGCAGACTGATGAACGTCGTCTTGATGTCACCTAACTTCCCCCCCAGTTATTATCAGTTTGCCGTGGGGTTGAAACGCGCGGGCGCGACCGTCCTCGCTGTTGGCGATGCGCCCTACGAAACACTGCGCCCGGAATTGCGGAATGCGCTTACGGAATATTATCGTGTCGATAGTCTGCACGATTACGCGCAGTTGCTCCGCGCGTGCGCCTTCTTTACTTATCGTTACGGCAAACTCGACCGTCTGGAATCCCACAACGAGTTTTGGCTGGAGACAGACGCGCGTCTGCGCCTCGATTTTAACATTCCTGGCCTCAAGCCGGTGGATATGGAGCCCATCAAGCGCAAGTCGAAGATGAAGGAAGTCTTTCAGGCGGGCGGCGTGGATGTGGCGCGTGGCACGATTGTTCGCACGCGTGCTGAAGCTAAAGCCTTTATCTCCGACGTGGGCTATCCTGTTATCGCTAAACCCGATATCGGCGTCGGTGCCAGTGCGACGTACAAAATCGCCAGTGACCGGGATTTGGAGCGCTACTTCGCCGAACGCCCTGTCGTCGATTACGTGATGGAGGAGTTCATCACCGGACAGTTGTGCTCGTTTGATGGGTTGACCGACCAGAACGGTGAGATCGTCTTTTGCACTGGGCATTTCTATAAGTCCGGGATTATGGAAGTCGTGAATAACTATTTGGATGTGTACGCTTGCTCGTACAGGAAGTTGCCATCAGGATTGGATGCGGCGGGCCGGCGGGCCGTGCGTGCCTTCGATGTGCGGGAGCGCTTCTTCCACGTTGAGTTCTTCCGCCAGGCGGAGACGGATCGTTGGGTCGTCGTCGAGATGAATATGCGTCCGCCCGGCGGCGTGATGTTGGACGTAATCAACTATGCGAATGATGTCGATTTATTCGAGCAGTGGGGAAACATCGTCGTTCACAACGCGTTTACGGCTGAATATTCACGTCCCTATCACTGTGCTTTTGTTGCACGCCGGAATCAGATCCGCTATGTGCATTCCCACGAGGACGTGTTAGCGGTGTGCGCCCCCGCGATGGCCCATCACGAGCCGATCAGCCCGGTTTTCGCACGCGCGATGGGGGATTACGCTTATCTCGTGAGATCGCCGGATTTCGATACGTTGATGTCGGCGATTGAGTATATTCACGAAGTATAACGCACCGGATAGATTTTGATGGGCCATTGACCGTCAGAAGCGCGTGAAGAGAGGTGGGGAACCGAATGAAAGTCGAATATTTCAAGATTTGGAGCGATAATCTCAGCCGCGATATGGAGTTCAAGGTCTACGGGCACGCGGGCAAACCAATCGTGGTTTTCCCCTCGGCTTGTGGGCGTTTCTACGAGTTCGAGGATTTTGGGATGGTTGAGGCGGCGCGCGAGTTTATCGAGCAGGGCCAGGCCCGCTTGTACGCTATCGATAGTGTGGATTGTGAGGCGTGGCTGGCGCAATGGATGTATCCCGGCGACCGCGGCAAGCGTCACGAGCAGTACGACCGTTATGTGACGGAAGAGGTGGCGACGTTTATTCGTGGTCAAACAGGCATCGCTGATGGCTATTTGACGACGGGATGCAGTATGGGGGCCTATCACGCCGCGAATTTCTTCTTCAAACATCCCGACGTCTTCGGCGGTGTGATTGCGATGAGTGGTCTGTACGGGCCGGAATACTTCGTTGGCAGCTATATGGATGATAACGTCTATTATAATTTCCCGTTGTGTTATCTGCCGCGTTTGACGGACCCTGCATACCTCGAACAATTTCGTCGTAGCCAGATCATCATATGTACGGGACAGGGAGCCTGGGAGGAAGACAGCCTGCGGGAGACACGTGCTCTGGAAGCGGTCGTACGCAATCTGGATGTTCCTGCCTGGTTCGACTATTGGGGGCTGGACGTTAATCACGATTGGCCCTGGTGGCGCAAGCAATTGCCTTATTTCTTGGAGAAAACTCTATGATGCAACAGCAAACCTTTGTCGCCGTTCCGCTGCGTGAGCAAGTTGAGGAACTTGTTCGGGCAGGGTTGCGGGATGTACAAACCTTCGGCGCTTTGCCGGTTTTCGATATTCCTGAAATCATCCCCGTTGATCAGAGCCGTCACGAGGCACACGGTGATTACGCTTCGCCGGTGTGTATGGGACTGGCGAAAGTGCTCCGTCGCGCGCCTTTGCAGATCGCACGGGCGGTCGCACAGCACATCCCCGCCGCTGATTTTGTCGCGCAGGTGGAGGTCGCACCGCCGGGCTACCTCAATTTCACACTCGCAGCGGACTGGGTAGCGGGCCAGGTTCCGGTGATCCTCGAGGCCGGCGAAGCGTGGGGGAATGTGACCCTGGGCAGCCATCAGCGCGTACAAGTCGAGTTCGTGAGCGCCAATCCGACCGGACCGATCACGATTGCGGCAACACGTAACGCCGTCATCGGTGATGCGCTGGCTTCCGTGCTGGCTGCGGCAGGCTACGAGGTCGAGCGCGAGTATTACGTCAACGATGCGGGGTCGAAGGTGCGGCGCTTTGGATCGAGCCTCCTGGCACGCTACGCCAATTTGTTAGGCGTCAATATGCCGTTTCCAGAGGACGGTTATCCTGGCTCTTACGTGACCGATATGGCGAAGCAGGCGCAGGCGGAATTCGGTGACCGATATTTGAAAATAGAGCGCGACGCTGCAATCCGCGAATTGGGCACGTGGGGCATCGACAAGGTGCTTGAGGGTGTACGTGCCGATTTGGCGCAAATTCGTATCCATTTCGATAACTGGTTTAGCGAAAAATCGTTGTATACCAGCGGCCTCTTCGACGAGATGATGACGAAACTCCGCGATGGTGGCTACGTTGTCGAATACGACGGCGCCACCTGGTTCCGTCATCCCGATCTGGAGAAAGACGCCGTTCTCATCCGCTCGCCACAAGTTATCCCTGACCCGGAGGGTCGCCCAACATACTTGGCGTCGGACATCCCGTACCTGTGGAACAAAATCGTGCAGCGTGGCTTCAACAAAGCCATCTACGTATGGTCTACCGATCATCACGGTGATGTTCCCCGTGTGCAGGCAGCGGCGAAAGCAGTCGGCGTAGATGTCGACCGGCTGGTGTTCATCATTTACCAGATGGTGACAATGCTGCGCGGCGGGCAGGAAGTGCGCATGTCGAAAAGCTCCGGCGAATTCGTCACCCTGCGCGAGCTGGCGGATGAGGTTGGACCTGACCCGATCCGCTTTATGATGCTCACGCGTACGCTGGACGTCACGCTGGAATTCGACCTCGATCTGGCCGTCGAACAGTCGGATCGCAATCCTGTCTATTACGTACAGTATGCGCATACGCGCATCGCGGGGGTGCTGCGCAAGGCGGTTGAGGAAGGCCTCGATCCAAACGCGATGGGTGACCCTGCGCTACTCACACATCCCAGCGAACTGGCGCTGGTGCGCAAAATGCTGGCGCTGCCTGAAGTCATCACGCTGGCGGCGAGTAATATGGCGCCACACTATCTGACGTTCTACGCGACCGAGTTGGCTTCGCTGTTCCACGCCTTCTACCGTGACTGCCGCGTTGTCTCGACCGCGCCCGAAGATGCGGCGCTTACCCAATCCCGGTTGATGTTGGCCCGCGCCGCGCAGCATGTCCTCGCCCGCGTTCTCCATCTTATGGGCATGGACGCACCCGAACGTATGTGATCTTTTTAGACGGTAGATAGGGGGCAGAAAGCCCGTCTACCGTCTACTTTCTTCCGTCTACTATCTACAAAACTATCTTTAGGAGCTACATCACTTATGGGACTTAAACCTGACCGCTGGATTCGCACGATGGCGTTGGAACACCAAATGATCGACCCGTTTTTTGATGGGCAGAAACGCAATGGGGTGATTTCCTATGGCCTATCCTCGTATGGCTACGATATTCGCGTCGCCAACGAGTTCAAGGTGTTCACCTCTGGGGTAGGGGACCTGGCGGTGGTCGACCCCAAGCACATTGACACGCGCGCAATGGTCGATTTCATAGGCGATATCTGCATCATTCCACCGAACTCCTTCGCCCTGGCCCGCAGCCTTGAGTATATCCGCATGCCGCGCAATGTCCTCGGAACAGTTCTGGGGAAATCGACGTATGCGCGCTGTGGCATCGTGACGAATTTTACGCCCTTGGAACCAGGTTGGCACGGCTACATCACGATCGAGATCAGCAACACG
This sequence comes from Anaerolineae bacterium, assembly GCA_046260035.1. Taxonomy (GTDB): domain Bacteria; phylum Chloroflexota; class Anaerolineae; order B4-G1; family SLSP01; genus DSWT01. The sequence goes on along the minus strand of JBJYXQ010000411.1, from coordinate 2,726 downwards.
ACGCCACTCCCGGCAAAAATCTACGCGAACGAAGGTATCGCGCAAGTGTTGTTCTTCGAAGGCGATGAGCCGTGCGAGATTTCTTATGCTGATAAGAAGGGCAAATACCAAGGGCAGCAAGGCGTCGTGCTTCCACGGCTGTGATATGGAATAGGGAGTAAAGAGTGGGGAGCAACGAAGACCTTTTTCTTCACTCTTCACTCGTTATTCGTAGTTCGCTATGAAACTGCGTATCGCGCTAATATTGAGTTTGCTCGCGTCGTTAGTCGGCGTCTTTGGGCTGGCGATATGGCTAGCGCGTTACACACTGTTAAGCCCGATCTTTTACCAGCGCTGGCTGCGTGAAAGCGATTTCGTTGCGCAAGCCAGCGCCGCGCTTGCTGAGGATTTGCCGCGTCAGATCCCCGCTGAGTTGTGGTCGCCGTGGATCTCCCGTGAGCCAGAAACATTGCGCGCGCTTTTCGACGCTGCGTTGGCGACTGTGGATGTCGAAACCGCGGTGATGCGCCTGGGGCCGGCGTGGACTGCCTGGGCACTCGGTGAAGCACCACCGCCAGAGCGGCTGGCGCCTGATGTGGAACAGTATCTTACCGGTGCGCAGGGTGAACTGGTGCGTGATTGGTTATGGCGTGCGTTGCCGTCCTGTGAGGAGGCTGACCCACTGTATTGCATCCCCCTTGATCCAGGCGCGCATTCTGCTGTAGGCCAGCAACAACAGGCGTGGTGGGGAGGTTTTGTCGCCGACTTCGTCGCCGCGTTTGCCGAAGCCGAAACGGACTTTGTTGCCGTATGGCCTGCACCCCCGTCGTGGCTGCCTTGGGTTTGGTACGCGCCACTTCTGGCCTTGGCGCTCGCACTCATCGCCACTTTGCTTGTGCCTGACCGCAAGCGCTGGGTCTGCCTGAGCGTCCCATTGCTCACTTCCGGGTTGTTCGTTGGCGCGATCGGGGTGTTGGCGATGCTGGAACTGTTTCATCCGCCGGATATACGGGCGTTATTCGGTCAACCTTTCTCAAGCGCGACGGTTGGGTTGTTTGCAATATTGTGGCGTGCTTTATTGCACGTTATGGGACCAACCTTTTTGATCGCCGGGATGCTGGCGCTGGCGCTTGGTTTGACGTGGATGGTGTTGATTTTCGAAGGCTGGCCTGCCAAGATTTTTACAATTGCAGGGGTGCTCTTGGCGCTGTGGGGCGTTGCACAATTCTATCCCGTGTCCGTTTTTTCTACATTGACGACGGTACGCCCGGCGCTGGCTATCGGCGCTACGCCCACGCCCTGGCCTACTTTCACCAGCACGCCAACGTTGACGCCGACGCCTTACTACTGGCCCGTTGCTGCTGGAACGCCTGTACCGACGCCGTCCGGCTCGTTTGCGATGGACGCAAGACTGCTTGGCTGTTACCAGGCTGCACCGGAACCAATTCTGGCGCTGAATGCTGCTGATGGTGAAGTGCGCGCTCTGCAATCAGAGACCACATCGCGCCACACTTTTCCGGCGCTTGCGCAAGTGGCGCGGGTTGCCAATGCACCTATCGTTGATGCATCACAACTCGCGGTGTTCGCGCTGTCCGATTCCGGCGAGCAGATTGCCGTGGCGCAAGGACACGATCTTTACGTCTACGCGTTTCCATCGTGGACGCGGGCGTTACGTAGCCGCGTTTCGACGTTTTCGCGTATCCAAACGCTGGCCTATTTCAATGGAGAAGATGAGCAGAAATTGCTTGTTTCCGGCCTGGAGAATGGCTATCTTTGGGTTGTGAAACCGGAGACGGGTGGGCTTGTGTGGCTGCTGCCTGCACCGGAGAGCTCGGTGACGGCGCTGGCGGCGCATCCGACGCAGCCATGGGTCCTTTCAGGCGCTGCCGACGGGGTGATGCGTTTGTGGGATATGGCGCAGGGCACGGAGGTCGCCGTTTTCGAGGGCCACGGCGCAGCGGTACGTTTCATCGCTTTTGCACCACAGGATGATTACGCACTGTCGGTGGACGAGACCGGACAGTGGATCGTCTGGGACGTGGCACAAGGAACGACCGTGCGTCAACGTAGACCGGCGCTCGACGGCGCGCTCTCAGCATTGTTGTGGACAGACAGCCTTATCCTGGGGGGTACGACGACGGGTGACCTGCTTTTCGCGGATCAGGATCTGACCATACATCGCTTACGGGTCACAGACGAGGCCATCACGTCGATTGCTCTGGATGCCTCCGGCGCTGCGCTGATTGGTTCCGCCAGCGGCGAAATCTGTGTTTGGGGTGTTCTTGACTTACCGTGACGCGTGAAACGTGATGCGTGAAAAGCCTGTCACGTATCACGCATCATCAAGTAGCGTTACTTTCGAGGTTTTTTATGACTGAACCTATACGCATTCTGCATTTCGCCGATCTTCACATCGGCATGGAAAACTACGGGCGGATGGACCCGGAATCGGGGCTCAATCAGCGCGTAGCGGATTTTTTGGAACGCCTGGACACGGTTGTGGAGTACGCCATCGACCATAAGGCTGACGTGGTGCTTTTCGCCGGAGACGCCTTTCGCACGCGTAGCCCCAATCCTACCCATCAGCGGGAATTCGCACAGCGCATTCGTCGTCTCTCCCGTGCGGAGATCCCCACCGTGCTCCTTGTAGGCAACCACGACGTGCCGGTGATGGAGCAACGCGCGTCGAGCATCGATATCTTTGCCACCCTCAACGTGCCCTACGTGACCGTCGCCGCGCGTCCTGA
>JBJYXQ010000410.1:0-2399 GCA_046260035.1 Anaerolineae bacterium | reverse complement strand
GTGGGCGTGCACAGCATCGATCACCCGGCCGATTTCGGCATCCACGAAGCTGTTGCAGCCGAAGTAGAGCGGATGGCGCGCCATGCCGGTTTCGCGCACCCGCGCGGGCACATTCGAGGCGGCGGCCCATTCCCGCTGGTGCGCCGGTTTGTCCTCCAACGTATCGAAGGCTGCCGGGCCAAGCGCATAATCGTACTCAACGAACGGCTCCACATACTCCGGCGGACAGGTGAAGGGGTGATGCGGTTCATCGTAGGAAACAACCAGGACGAATGGCGACGCAATTTTGGATTTTTGATTTTCGATTTTGGCCTCTTGCTTCTCGAGGAAATCAATCGCCCGATCGCTTACCCGGTGCGCCCACGTGAACTCGGCTTGGATGTCGTGCTCGCGCAAGGCCTCCAACGAATTGAGGCCGCTCCGCCACAGCGTGATTTCCTCTTCGGTCAGCTCGCTCAGGTAGTTCGCGCCATCGTACCAGTACGTGGGATCCCAACCGTCAGGACAGATGCCCGTGCCGAAATAATCGTGCCCATCGAGGTGCCACTTGCCGATGTAGGCCGTGGCGTACCCGGTATCCTGGAAGCGCTGCCCAAGCGTGACGATGTTATCGCCGAGTGGCAGGTTGTTGGTCCACGCGCCAGCGGTGTGCGGGTAGATGCCGGTGAATAACCCCGCCCGCGCGGGCGTGCACACCGGGCACGTCGTATATGCACGCGAGAACTTGATCCCCGTCTCGGCCAACCGGTCGATGTTGGGCGTGCGCAGTTCAGGATGACCGTAAGTACCGACCACGTTGGTGGCCTGTGTGTCCGTCATAATCAAAACAAAGTTAGGTCTACTCATCTTTTTCTCCCGTCAAAATAGACCACCAAGACACAAAGACTCTAAGGAAAATCCATTAATAATTTTGTGACTTGGTGGCTTCGTGGTGAAAGCTCTCAATTTTATTCACACGTATTTCGCATGCAACGCTTCCAAATCGATCCGCCCGCTCATATCCTCAGCAATGCGCACATTCGCTTCGACGATGTCGACATCCCGCATACCGACCAGCGCCACATCCACCATCGGGTTCGAGAGCACGAAGTGCAGCAGCGCGGACGTGTAGTCGAAGGTGTTGGCGGGATTCGCCCACTGCACCCACTTCTGGAACAGGCCCGACGTCACCGTGCGCATCGTCACGACGCCCATCTCCGCCTTCTCCGCCTCGAACATCGAGCCGAACGGGCGCGTCCACTCGGCCGGATGCTGGTAGAGCAGATTGTAGCATAGCTGCACCACATCGAAGCGCCCCGTCTCGATAAAGCGGTAAACGGCGGGATTCTGATCTTCAGTAGTGAAGCCGATGAAGCGCACCAGACCCTCGGCTTTGAGTTGCTCCATCTGATCGAGCATCCCCCCTGGCGCGAGGATCGCATCCGCCATTGATGGCGTGTAACTGTCACCGTGGATCTGCAGCAGGTCAAGGCGGTCACGTCGCAGCCGTTTGAGGCTGGCTTCCGCGCTGGGACGCACCTGATCTCCTGTGCCCACTTTGGTAGCGATGAAAACGCGTTCCCCCGCCCCTTCCAGCGCCTCGCCGAAGATGCTCTCACTCTCGCCCTGCCCATAGCCGGGTGCTGTATCGAAGTAGGTGACGCCCAACTCCAGCGCCCGTCGCAGCGCATCGATGACCTGCTGGCGTTGGTCCGCGTTCGCGGGCGTATACTCGCCGAGATAATTCGTCAATCCGGCTGGCGCGCCGCCGAAGCCCAAACGGCTGACGGTGACACCGGTACGACCGAGTTGTGTGTATTCCATACAATGTCCTCCCTACAACAAACTACAGCTCAATAACTACAACCTCATAATCCACAACCTTCGGCACGATAATTGATCGCGCCTTGTCATCCACTTGCACAGGTAAAGTCTCGCCGCTCGAAAGCAAAAACACTTTGACAGCCTTCTCTTGATCCACCGGAATCGCTACCTTGACGTCGTACAGCGGCACGACCCCGTCGAAGAAACGCTCGCCGGTGAGGTTAACGAGATGCACGAGCAAACGTCGCCGGTCATACTGACCGGTAAGCTGCTTGCGCACCGAGACTTGCAACGTCGGTGGGGCTTCCACACGGACGGGGAGTCGGTCGTGCGCCGTCCAACGCACGGCATTGGCGATGAGACGTCCCAGGTCGGGATAAGGCACGTTCCAGTAAAGCGCATCAGGCCGTCCGGGGTAGTTGACCACGCGCCCGCCACGTTCGTTCTCCGAAACCACCGCCATCGGGTCGCCGGAAGCGGGTCGCGTTGGGTAGGAATAGCCTTCCGGGAAGACAACGAACAGCGAGCCGAGTGTCAGCGGCACCTGCACCCCCAACGTGTGCGGCATGCTCGCATCGACCTCGACCACGGCATAG
>JBJYXQ010000409.1:0-13417 GCA_046260035.1 Anaerolineae bacterium | reverse complement strand
TCAATTCACGAATCTTGCGATCTTCCGTCAAAAGGTCAGAATATTCCCGGCCCTCTGCGAACCAGCGGGACTTCCAATCGCGGATCACTTTCAAACGAAAACCATATGGATGAACTTTGCGTCCCAAAACTAGCCTCCTTCTCCAACTACTCTGGAAGCCGTTCTTCAAGAACGACCGTGATATGCGATGAACGTTTGCGGATCGGCCGATAGCGCCCGCGACTTCCCCACTTTGCTCGCCAACCCTTCCCGGGCATCCGACCTGGACCTTCATCAGCCGTAAGCTGGACAATATATAGACTATCGATATCCAACCCCATCTCGTCGGCGTTTGCCATCGCAGAACGGATCACCTTGTAGATCGGCCCCGTTGCTGCGTGAGGCATCGCCTGCAGCGCATCCAGCGCTGCCTGTGCTGCCATACCCCGCAAAGGTGTAAGAATACGCCGCACCTTAAACGGTGACATGGGAACATGCTTAGCTATAGCGTGTACACTTTCCGCCATTAGTCCTTACCTCACTCCCCATACCGTGGCACAGCAGCAACCCGGCCCTTTTTCTCTCTGACAATGTGGCCGCGGAACGTACGCGTGGGTGCAAATTCCCCCAGGCGATGTCCGACCATGTTCTCCGTTACGTAGATTGGAACATGTCGCCGACCATCGTGGACCGCAATGGTGTGTCCCACCATTTGTGGGAAGATGACAGATGCACGCGACCACGTACGGAGTACACGTTTCTGCCCGCTGCGATTCATCTCTTCGATTTTCTTGAGCAGCTTTGGATTAACATAAGGTCCTTTTTTCAAAGAACGCGACATTCTATACCTCCCTTACTTAGCGGCGACCGGCGTTGCGCCGACGGACGATGTATTTGTCAGTAGACTTGTTCCGGCGGGTCTTGCGGCCCAACGTGCGCCAACCCCACGGAGACTTCGGACCCGGCATACCAATCGGTGTGCGCCCTTCACCACCCCCATGGGGATGGTCGCGCGGCGACATCGCCGAACCACGCACGCCTGGACGCCATCCGAGCCAGCGCTTGCGCCCAGCTTTGCCCAATTTGATATTCGCGTGATCCAGGTTACCTACCTGTCCCACGGTCGCCATACAAGTCTTGTGAACACGGCGCATTTCAGCACTAGGCAGGCGAAGTGTCACATAATCACCTTCTTTAGCCAGAACTTGAGCTGACGCGCCTGCCGCACGGACCATTTGGCCACCACGACCAGGATAAAGCTCAACGTTATGCACCAGCGTTCCCAAGGGCACACGCTCCAAGGGCATCGCATTGCCCACGTAAACTTCCGCGTTCTTTTTGGAACTGACGACCGTGTTGCCTACACGCAAGCCCAGCGGCGCCAGGATGTAGCGTTTCTCGCCATCAGCGTAGACCAACAAGGCAATGCGCGCCGAACGGTTGGGATCGTATTCAATCGACTCCACACGTGCTGGAATATCGAACTTGTTGCGGCGGAAGTCAATCAGGCGATACTGACGCGCGTGACCACCCCCACGATGGCGCACCGTAATCCGGCCATAAGTGTTACGGCCTGACTTCTTGTACAACGGACGCACCAGACTTTTTTCAGGCTCGGTCCGCGTAATTTCTTCAAACGTCTGTCCGGTCATCCAGCGGCGACCGGGAGAAGTGGGCTTATAATTCTTGATAGCCATTTTAAGCCTCCAGGGCCTCGATCGATTCACCCGGTGCCAGAGTCACAATGGCTTTCTTCCACGGCGCACGACGCTTTACCGTACGGCGCCCACGGATGTGACTAACCTTGGCCGGCATATTCATCACATTCACAGATTTCACATTGACGTCGTAAATCTCTTCCACAGCATGCGAAATCTGTGCTTTATTCGCTTTACGATTGACCATAAAAACATATTGTCCCAACTCACGTTGGAGATACGCCTTTTCCGTTTCTAACGGGCGAACAATAACTTCATAAATATCCATTATGCAACTCCTCTCGCCGTGTCTAGGAGGCCTGCCCCAGAATAGACTCGACCACCTCAAGCGCTCCCAATGGTATGACGAGATAGTCGGCGCTCATCAAGTCTCTGATATTCAGGTAATGTGCACGCAAGGTTCTGGCCGTGGGCAGATTGCGAACGGAGAGTTCCACAGACGAGTCGCGCGCGGGGAGCAGAATCAAAGTCTTGCCATCCATCGCGGAGAGATTGCGTAACACTTGCACCATCGCCTTTGTCTTTGGTGCGTCCATCGCCAACTGATCCACCACAACAATCTGCTGCTCCGCCGCCTTGACGGAAAGCGCTGACCGCAACGCGGCACGGCGCATCTTCACCGGCATCTTCTTTTTGTAGCTGCGCGGCAGAGGTCCGTGCGCAATACCACCACCTACAAAGATCGGAGCATTCCGGCTGCCGTGTCGAGCGCGCCCCGTCCCCTTCTGGCGATACCACTTGGACTTCGAGCGATTGTTCTCACTGCGGGTTTTCGCCTTGTGCGTGCCCAAGCGCACATTCGCCAACTGGCGCACCAGCGCTTGATGCATCAACGGGATATTTACCGCAGCCTCAAAAATATCCGGGCGTAGTTCAATCTCGTCGACCTTCTCGCCCTGCATATTCATGACTGGAATAAGCATTGCTACCTACCTCCCTTAGCAACTGATTTCTCAGTCTTCTGCTTACGGGCGATCTTGATCAAGACCAAACCACCGTTTGGCCCAGGGACGCTTCCCCGCACAGCAATCAGGTTCCGCTCTGGATCGACGAGCACAACCTCCAGATTGTGAATCGTTGTCCTCTTGCCACCCATACGGCCGGGCATCTTCTTCCCTTTCCACACCTTACCAGGCGTAGCACACGCACCAATTGAACCTGGCGCACGTTCCCGGTCCGATTGACCGTGGGTGTGGGGGCCACCTCCGAAGTGATAGCGTTTCACCACACCGGCAAACCCACGTCCTTTAGATTTTCCTTCGACGTCGACGCTCTCACCTGGCTCGAAAATATCGACCAACACTTTCTGCCCTAATTCGTACTTCTCATCCTCGCGGATGCGCAACTCGCGCAAATGGCGCAGGTTAGGTGCGCCGGCTTGTTGTAGATGGCCGCGCTGCCCCTTGCTTAGGCGCTGAGGCTTCGCCGTACCGAACCCCAATTGCACCGCACGATAACCATCGCGGTCGGGGGTACGAATGCCCGTGACATAGCACGGACCAGCTTCTACCACCGTCACCGGCACCACAATGCCGTCTTCTTGAATTACCTGGGTCATCCCCACTTTTGTACCTAGGATCCCTTTCACCATTTCCTCCTTGGGACTGCCAGCACCAGGTTTTGCCGCATCATCCCATGCTACCGCCACACTAGCCCCCTGGTCTTCAACCCTTTTGTTCGAGGGAACGACCAGGGGGCAAACAGCTGCGGTGCAAATTCAATGCTTAAAGTTTGATCTCGATATCGACGCCAGCCGGCATATTCAACCGCATCAGCGTATCGATAGTCTTCGAATCCGGTTCCTGGATATCGATCAAACGCTTATGGGTGCGAATCTCGAAGTGTTCGTGACTATCCTTGTCAATGAAAGGCGAACGTCGTACCGTGAATCGCTCAATCTTAGTCGGCAGCGGAACCGGGCCAACGACCCGCGCCCCTGTCCGTTCGGCCGCTTCGACGATACGCCGCGCGGACTCATCCAGGATACGATGATCATATCCCTTCAACCGAATGCGAATACGTTGTTTAGCCATAAACCACCTTGTATAGCGCAGCAAACTGCTCGCAGGTCATCAATTAGCCCAAGGTCTTGGTGATGATGCCGGCGCCAACGGTCAACCCACCCTCACGGATGGCGAAGCGCTGACCAGTCTCAATCGCCACCGGCGAGATCAACTCCACCGTCATATCGGTGCGGTCGCCTGGCATAACCATCTCGACGCCTTCCGGCAACTCGACGGTACCGGTGATATCCATCGTGCTGATGAAGAACTGCGGCTTGTAACCGGAGAAGAAGGGCTTGTGCCGCCCACCCTCATCCCGACGCAGAATGTAGACCTCAGCCTCGAAATTGCGCTGCGCATGAATGGTACCCGGAGCAGCAACGACAACGCCACGCCCCACTTCGTCCTTGTTGACGCCGCGCAGCAACAGACCGGCATTGTCGCCCGCCCGTACCGTATCGAGCGTCTTGTGGAACATTTCCATAGAGGTCACCACCGTCTTGCGGGGTTTCTCGTACATATCACCCACCAACTCAACCTCGGTGTTAGGACGCATCGTCCCACGCTCCACACGCCCGGTGACAACCGTGCCACGGCCCTTGATGGAGAAGACGTCCTCAATGGACATCAAGAAAGGCCTATCCTCATCACGTTCCGGTGTGGGGATGTACTCATCGACCACGCGCATCAGCTCCCAGATCGACTCGTAGGCCGGATCACTGGGGTCATCACTCTCGCAGTTCAAGGCCGCCAACGCGGACCCGCGTATGATGGGCGTTTCGTCGCCAGGGAAACCGTAGCTGCTCAGCACCTCACGGATCTCCAGATCGACCAACTCCAACAGCTCGGGGTCGTCCATCAGGTCAACTTTATTCATATAGACCACAATCGCAGGAACTTCAACCTGGCGTGCCAGGAGGATGTGCTCACGCGTCTGGGGCATAGGACCATCCACCGCGGACACTACGAGGATAGCGCCATCCATCTGCGCCGCCCCCGTGATCATGTTCTTAATGTAGTCGCGGTGACCAGGGCAGTCCACGTGCGCGTAGTGGCGGTTTTCGGTTTCGTACTCTACGTGAGAGATAGCGACGGTCAAGATTTTGGTAGCATCACGGCGGAACATTTTGGCATCCGCCTTGGCGACCTCATCGTAACCCTTGAAACTCGCCCAACCCTTGGTCGACAGGGTGCGGGTGATCGCCGCAGTCAAGGTGGTCTTACCATGGTCGATGTGACCAATCGTCCCAACGTTCACATGTGGCTTTGTCCGTTCAAATTTCTCTTTAGCCATTGCTTGCCTCTCCTTATTTCTTTACTGATTAATCTTTTTAAATGATTCGAATTATGTACCAACCAAGATAGCAACACTCTGAGCAGTTTCACTACTCGCAGTGTATCCTGCTACACTATGATGGTCCTACGCGCCATATAAAATGGCTTCCATTTGCCGGGAGTCCACCGGTGCATAGTGATGGAACTCCATTGTGAATGTTCCCCGTCCCTGCGTCATACTCCGCAAGTCCGTTGCATAACCGAACATTTTTGCTAAAGGTGCATAAGCCCGAATGGCTTGCCCGCCACCAGGACGGGCCTCCATCATCTGGACGTTAGCGTCGCGCGCATTCAAATCGCCCAACACCTCGCCAACAAACTCCTCCGGCAGGACAACTTCGACATCCATTACCGGTTCAAGTAATACCGGATCCGCCGCTTCGACGGCCTGGCGGAAGGCCTGCGCCGCCGCCGCTTTGAAGGCAATTTCCGTCGAATACTCCGGATGCGCCTCCGCATCTATCAACCGGACGATTACACCCACTACCGGATACCCTGCCAGGAAACCGCTCTCCAACGACTCTAGCGCCCCAGCTCTGACCGCCTCAACAAATGATGACGACAGGTCCTGCGGACGCAGCATATTCTCAAATCGCGATTCCCCGCCCGTTTCGGCGGGACTAACTTCCAAAACAACCCGCGCGTATTGGTTTTTTCCGGCCAGCATCCGGTCAAAAACTACACTGACCTGGCTGGTACGGGTGACCGTTTCTTTATACGAGACCCGGAGTCTACCCACGTTAGCTTGCACGTTGAACTCGCGCAGCATCCGGTCAACGAGGATTTCCAGATGCAATTCCCCCATCCCTGAGATGACAGTTTGCCCTGTTCCCTCATCCAGGCGCACCCGAAATGTGGGATCTTCCTCGGCAAGTCGCTGTAAAGCTTCGTTCAGGCGATCCTGATCGGCGACCGTACGCGGCTCAACTGCCACCGAGATCACCGGTTCAGGGAAACGAATGGTTTCCAGAATGATCGCTGCGTGCATCGCAGACAATGTATCCCCGGTAAAGGTGTTCTTCAGACCAAGGGTCGCGCCGATGTCACCTGCGCTCAACTCATCCACCTCTTCCCGGCGGTCAGCGAACATTCGCAACAGCTTCGGGACTCGTTCTCGTATCCCTTTGGTGGAGTTCAGGTAAACATTTCCCCGCCTTATCTTCCCAGAATACACTCGGAAGTAGGCCAAACGCCCCACGTAAGGGTCTGTAGCAATTTTAAAGACCAGAGCTGCCAGCGGCGCTTCAGGATCCGCCGGACGCTCTTCAATAGTACCTTTCTTAGGATTCTCACCGCGTACCGGCGGAATATCCTCCGGCGAAGGTAAAAAATCCACGATGGCGTCGATCAGCAACTGCACGCCTTTGTTACGCAGTGAAGAACCGCACAGAACGGGTTGAAGATCACCGCGCAATGTTGCCTGGCGAAGCGCAGCGCGTAGATCACCTTCGGTGATCTCCTCACTCTCCAGATACCGCATCATCAAATCATCATCGGTCTCGACGATAGCCTCGATCATTTCTTCACGTGCGACCCAGGCATCGGCCTCAACCTCTTCGGGAACCGAAATTTCCTGCGGGACCGTTCCTAATTGATCGGTCCAGACGATGGCCTTCCACGCAAGAAGGTCCACCACCCCACGGAAACTTGATTCGGCTCCCATCGGCCACTGGACGGGCAGAGGGTGCGCCTTCAAGCGCTCGCGTATTGTTTCTATGGCGTGCGCAAAATCGGCGCCGAGTTTATCCATCTTGTTAATGAAGGCCAGGAGCGGAACTCCGAACAATTGTGCCTGACGCCACACTGTTTCGGACTGCGGTTCCACACCCGCCGTTCCATCGAAAACGACAATCCCACCATCCAGAACCCGCAGGCTACGCTGAACCTCGGCCGTAAAGTCGATGTGACCGGGGGTATCCACGATGTTGATCTGATGCCCACGCCAATAACACGTGACGGCAGCTGACGTGATCGTGATACCGCGCTCTCGCTCCTGGGCCATCCAGTCAGTGACGGTCGTTCCGTCATCGACATTACCCAACCGGTGCGTCTTCCCTGTATAATACAGGATCCGTTCGGTCGTCGTCGTCTTCCCGGCATCAATATGAGCAATGATGCCGATGTTACGTATATGTTTAAGTAAATGTTCTTCTACGGCCATCGCGAACCACGCAACTGCTTGCAGTTCAATCCCTGAATCCGCGACAACCCGCTTATGTCTCGTGCGTCTGGCAACAGAGCACCAAAAGCTGGCGCAGGTTACCTAACAGCACAAGGCACCTACCAACGGAGATGCGCGAAAGCGCGGTTGGCCTCCGCCATACGCAGAGTATCCTCACGTTTTTTGACGGCAGATCCCACCCCATTGGAAGCATCAATCAACTCAGCCGAGAGCTTCTCGACCATTCCATGCCCCGACCGATGGCGCGAGGCTTCCAGAAGCCAACGAATTGCCAAGGAAAGCTGACGACGCACCGGCACTTCAACCGGAATCTGATAAGTAGCCCCACCCACGCGGCGTGGCTTGATCTCAATGGGCGGCGCGACATTGCGCAACGCCGCATCGAAGACCTCAATAGCTGGCTTGTTGGTCCGCGCCTCAACGCGATCCAATGCCTTGTACATCACACGCTGCGCAACACTCTTCTTGCCCGCGCGCATCATACGATTAATGAAGCGCTGCAAGGGCACGCTATTGTAGCGAATATCAGGGGGGACGTTAGGTCTAGGCGGACTATTTCGTCTCGGCATCGTTTACTCCGTTTCCTTCACTACTTCTACTCAGGTTTCTTGGTTCCATACTTGGAACGCTGCTGATTGCGCCCATCGACACCCGTGGCATCCAAAGCTCCACGGACGATGTGATAACGCACACCTGGGAGGTCCTTCACACGACCACCACGCACAAGCACCACCGAGTGCTCCTGCAAGTTATGTCCCTCACCGGGGATGTAAGCCGTGACTTCGACACGGTTGGACAACCGGACACGCGCAATCTTGCGCAGCGCAGAGTTCGGTTTCTTGGGCGTCGTCGTCTTCACCACGGTGCAGACGCCACGCTTCTGCGGATTGCCGCCCCTAGCTCGCGTGCGCCGGCCGCCCTTCTTCGTATTCACATTATACAGAAGCGCGGGTGCCTGCGCCTTGCGCGGCTTCGGTTTGCGTCCCTTGCGCAGCAACTGATTAATTGTAGGCACTTTTTCCTCCTAAACTTAACTCACAAGCTGGTACCGAGACCTGCCTGTGATGAAACTGCTTTGCAGTTTCCCCGTCATAATTCCATTGAAGAAGGCCATCCTTAGCTGCGATGGCCTCCTCGTTGTTGCCGTGTACACGGAGCTGTAGCCCTAAGCTTTTAGCCCCTTTCACTTGTCGATGGCAGGAGTTCTTGCTGCCGTCAGCGAATGGAAATTCTACCACAAAGGTGAAAAACGTCAACTCATTCACGCAACAGCACAATTCCCGCAACGGGCAATCATTCCCTGGGTGTTAATCCCAGCAAACCCATGCCCAGCTTGGGCAACTGCATCCGCCGGTCGTCACGGCCGAAGCGCAAAACCTCACCGGAGTCTGTGACCGCTTCCACGGCCAGCGCCAAGCTCTGCAGTTCCTTCACCAACACCTTGAACGAAGCCGGGATGCCCGGCTCTTCAATTGGCAGGCCCTTGACGATAGATTCATAGGCCTTGACGCGCCCCTGCACGTCGTCCGACTTGATCGTGAGCATCTCTTGCAGCGTGTACGCCGCACCGTAGGCTTCCAGCGCCCACACCTCCATCTCACCGAAACGCTGCCCACCAAATTGGGCCTTGCCGCCCAATGGCTGCTGCGTTACCAGCGAGTAGGGGCCGGTAGAGCGGGTGTGCACCTTATCCTCGACCAAGTGCGCGAGTTTCATGATGTAAATGATGCCCACGGTGATAGGTTGATCGAAAGGCTGGCCGGTCTTGCCATCATAAAGCAGGATCTTGCCCAGAGTGGGCAATGGATCGTTGCGTCCATGGCTGTATTCCGTCGCCTTCAAAACAACTTCTTCATCGTTGAGTTCACTGACGTCTTGCCCGCGTGCTTCCATCCAAAGACGCAGACATACCGCCTGCGCTTTGCGGTCAATCGCTCCGCTGTCGCTGATAGGCCGAGGGTCATCCTCAAAGAACAGCAGTTCTTCAGGTTGATAGCCTTTCTCTTTGAGCCATTCCTGCAGCACGGCGCGGCGGGCATAATTCCGATCATCGCGTAACGCATCCACTTTGTACCCCTTGGGCGTCAACCAGGCGGCGATGTAGAGCAGACGCGCTTCATCGTCGTCCCGCAGCATATCCAACGGGTATTCCTGCGCTTCGAGCCAGGCCCAGGCGCGCTCCGACACAATATCCCATGCATAGTCAATGAGCCACGCGCGGGCCAATTCCGCAGCGATTTCTTCCTCATTCGCCCCATCAAAGACAGGGCTGATCGTACGGAATCCCAAGCGACCGGAAGCCCATCCCAGATGCGTTTCGAGGACTTGCCCGATGTTCATCCGGCCCGGCACACCGAGCGGGTTGAGGATCACGTCAATGGGTGTACCATCGGCAAGGTACGGCATATCCTCCAGCGGGACAATCTGCGAGATGACACCCTTGTTACCGTGGCGTCCGGCCATTTTGTCGCCCTCGGTGATCTTGCGACGCTGTGCAACACTCACGCGCACAACGCGTTCAACACCAGCGGGTAAATCGCGGTATTCTTCACGATCAAAGACTTTGACTTCGACCACCTTACCATGCGCACCATGAGGCATACGCAGGCTGGTATCCTTCACATCGCGAAGCTTTTCACCGAAGATGGCCCGCAGGAGCTTCTCTTCTGGTGTCAGTTCTTTCTCACCCTTCGGCGTGATTTTGCCGACGAGGATGTCCAACGGCCCAACTTCCGCACCAATCCGCACGATACCCTCTTCATCGAGGTCGCGCAGTGCGTCATCGGAGACATTGGGAATTTCACGGGTGATTTCTTCGGGACCGAGCTTGGTATCCCGCGCCGCGATCTCGTGTTTCTCGATGTGAATGGATGTAAAACGATCATCACGTACCAACTGGTCGCTAAGCAAGATGGCATCCTCATAGTTACCACCCTCCCACGACATAAAGGCGACCAACACATTCTGACCGAGGGCTAACCGCCCATCCTCGGTGGAAGAACTATCCGCCAGGATAGCATCTTTTTCAACTCGCTGTCCTTTAATAACAGTAGGACGCTGGTCAATACACGTGCTCTGGTTGGAACGCGCATATTTCTTCAGATTATACGTTATCACCTGACCATCATCCTGCCGAACGACGATGGAATCGCTAGCAACGCTCAACACCACACCATCGCCTTTGGAGAGGATGACCATCCCGGAGTTCAGCGCAGCTGCTTGCTCAACACCGGTTTGGACGAAGGGCGCTTCTGGCTGAACCAACGGCACAGCTTGCCGTTGCATATTCGAGCCCATCAACGCACGGTTCGCATCGTCATGTTCCAGGAACGGAATCAACGCCGCCGAAACACCAACAATCTGAATCGGTGCCACATCGATAAAGTCGATGCGGTCAATTGGCGAGAAGCCGAACTGATCGCCTTTGCGCACCGCCACCTGCTTCCCCAGGAAATAGCCGTTGCTATCCAAGGCTGCGTTGGCCTGCGCGATCACGTAAGGTTCCTCACGGTCAGCAGAGAGATAAACCACCTCATCGGTGACGTGGGGAACGATTTTAACGGGTTCGCTCAAATCTAGCGCCGCAATCTGCTCCGCCAGTTCCGGCGTAACTTCGGATTTGGCCTCAGCGACCACCGCCTCTGTTTCCGGATCAACCACATCCTCGCGCAGAACCTCTCCGACCAGTTGATCAGTTTTGTGATGCAGCGTGCGGACAACGCGACGATAGGGGGTCTCAATAAAGCCCAGGTCATTGACCCGGCCATACGTGGACAAGCGCCCGATCAGCCCGATGTTCGGACCTTCTGGGGTCTCGATGGGACAGATACGACCGTAGTGGCTGTTATGGACATCGCGCACATCAAAACCGGCGCGCTCGCGGCGCAAACCGCCAGGACCGAGAGCCGAGAGTGTACGCTTGTGGGTGAGGCTGGAAAGCGGGTTGGTCTGCTCCATAAACTGCGAGAGCTGACTGGAGCCAAAGAACTCACGGATCGAGGCCACCACCGGACGGATGTTGATGAGGTTGACGGGCGTCGGCGATTCCTCACGGATGCTCATACGCTCTCTGACAACGCGCTCCATGCGGACCAATCCGACACGAATCTTCGCCTGCACCAGTTCACCCACGGTCTTCACTCGGCGATTGCCAAGATGATCCATGTCATCGGGGCCAGCGACGCCGTTGTTGATGTGGATCATGCGCTGCACCAGTGCGACGATATCCTCTTTCGTGATCGTCATAATGGACGACGGCACACTGATTTGCATGCGCTGGTTAAGCTTGTAGCGCCCCACGCGCTGTAAATTATAGCGCTGCGGGTCGAAAATCTGCGAGACGATATACTCCTGGGCGTTCTCCAGTGTCGGTGGGTCGCCAGGGCGCATACGGCGGTAGAATTCGATCAACGCTTCCTGGGCAACGGTGCGGTCCATCTTTGGCTCCCACACCGGCTCCTGGCGAATCGTATTGGCAATCCAGGGATGATCCGGATCGTTATCGGCCTCGGCGAACAACTCCAAAAGTTCGGCATCGTCGCCTACGGTGAGCAATGAACCGTGCAGTTCGTCATCCACGGCAGCCAGTGAGCGCAAGAAGATAGTAACAGGGATTGTGCGTTTGCGGTTGAAGCGCAACGTCAGATAGCCCGATTTGCGGGTCTCATACTCCATCCAGACACCGCGATCGGGAATCAACTTAGCCGTTGCCAAACGGTGGCCGCCGTCATCGTCCACACCAAAATAGACGCCGGGCGAGCGGATTAACTGGCTGACAACCACACGCTCTGTACCGTTGATAATGAACGTCGCGCTGTCGGTCATCTGCGGAAGATCGCCCAGGAAGATTTCCTGCTGCACGATCTCGCTGGTTTCCCGATTGACCAGGGCAACATCCACGTACAACGGCACGGCGTAGGTGAGGTCGCGATCCAGACACTCTTCCTGGCTGTGCTTCGGCTCGCCAAAGCGATAATTGAGATCGAACTTGGCTTCTTTCGCTTTAGTACTCGGCAGATAAAGACTCAGCAGGCCATTAAAACTTTCGATCGGTGAGATTTCATCGAAGAGCTGCAACAGACCTTCGTTGAGCAGCCATTGGTACGACTCTAACTGCACCTCGACCAGACCCGGTAACGGCAAGGCGCTTGGTATGCGCGCATAGGACTTTACCCCAAGGTTGGCTACTGACATACTATTCTTTCCCCTCCCGGAGTCACTGTGACACCCACCCGAAGGCGGGCTGTTACTATCCCCATCACCGCTCGCGCAATGATGAACAATAATAAAATATTACAATAAAGATATGCAAATGAATATTATACCATGACTATCTTTTCCGTCAAAACGATAGCCAGCAAAAACTCTAAATTGTGAACGTTTAGCTACCTGATTTCCATGCGCACGGTGACCCTTTTACGTAGCTATCAATGTAGTCGCACTAACGGCTACGTCTGCGGCAGCGTAGACACCGCGATGTGTCGGGGGCAACAGTGCGGCCAGGCGCCCCATAATCAAATCGGTCGTGGTGTCCAATTCATCTGCCGTTAGCTTGCCGTATTTGGGCAGGTAAAACGCCTCACCATATGTGACGTAGATCCGCATCCGCCGCAAGCGTGAGAAGTCTTGCAGCATAGTATTGGTCCCGGTGATGCCAACCGGTACAATGGGGACGCCGGTACGCGCAGCCAGAAAGGCAACGCCTGATTTGGCCTTCTGCAACGTCCCATTACGCGAACGCGTTCCCTCCGGCGCGATACCGAGCACATCGCCGCGCTTAAGCACAGCAATCGAACTCAGCAAGGCCTTGCGGTCGAACTCGGTGCGGTTAATCCAGATAGCCTCACTGATATTGAGCAGCCAATTGAAGACCGGAAAGTTTTTGTATTTGTCGGCAGCCAGTGGATAAATGCGGCGCGTCGCCGTGACCAGCAATGCAGGCGTATCAAGACGGCTGATATGGTTAGTGACAAGAAGACATCCACCCTCTTCTGGGATGTTTTCCGCTCCCTTGATCTCCAGGCGTGCCAACAGGCGGAAGATCGCACCGATCACCTGACGCATTTTCCAATAGGCTTCCATATACCCTCTCCTCAAGATCAAAGACTACAAAAGTCTTAGTTCTATCCGAAAATTCGATTTTACGTACCTAAATTTCGCCCAAAATAGGGGCAGCGTGCGCGCCACACAAGGCGCGCCTT
>JBJYXQ010000408.1:0-2876 GCA_046260035.1 Anaerolineae bacterium | reverse complement strand
CCCGCCTGCCGCCAGGAAAAGCGGCGTCCACGAGGGATCGGTGCCGGGGCAGACCAGGATTTCACCCGGCGCAAGCTGGGCATTGTGCGGATTGAAGACGATGTGAACGACGCCCTCGACAACACCCGGCGACACAGGGCTGCCGGTGAGGGTGTTTGTAGCTTCCGCCGCATCCGTCGAACGTGCACCTTCATAGAACGTCTGCCCATCGCTCAGCAACAAGCGTGGAATCTGCCGTCGACGTTGCTCGCGCGCGTAAGCCTGCCGTCTCTCACGCACGATCCCGACCCAGTCGCGGTTTTCGTTTGCAGCCAGTTCTTCTAGCTCCGCAAAATATAAGAAAAACACGTCATCGGGTTGGGCCAATGTGCCCGCCTCAACCAGCGTTTGCCCGCTTTTCAACAGCGCCTGGCGTATGACGCCAAATATGCGGATGGCAGTAAACTTGGGACTTTCCCGCAGTCCGGCGAGAGCACGCAAGCGGTAGGCTGCCGCACGGATCACACGCGCTTTCAGCCAACCGCCCCTTGTCTGCCGGGCACAAGCGACCAATTGTTCAACGCCCACCTTGGCAGCAGCACGCCCACGCTCGAACACGACGTCCGGAGACTGTTCACCGGGTGGGATGCGCAGGTAGCTCTGGAGCGATTGCATCACAGGCGTGGGATCATCGCGCCAGCGCGGACGGCCCGGGTCGATTTCGGCCAGTCCGCGCGCGCCGTAATGCTGCATGAATTCACTGACAGCGGCTTGCGCCGGTTCCGGCAAGCGCCCTTCCTGGTACTCGGCGGACAGTTTCGGTGCAGGCGTTTGCGCACAGTGCTCCAGCGATGCGGGGTCGGCACGGATCGACTGCGCGGTATCCCACAGCGCCAGGTCCATCTCGGTGGTGACATTGTGGGGCAAGCCACGCGTCAGGATTAACACGTCAGGTGCGCCGGGCAGCTTAGCCGCGAGGCGCGTGAGCAGATTAAGCGCAGCCATCCCCATCCCAAAGCGTGGGACAAATTTCGGGAGGATGTAGTGAAAGACCTGGCGCGCCATCCGGCGCATCACTTGGACTTGGGCATCCAGCGTGGCAGCCTGCGTCATCTGTGTTGTACCGTCGGCGACTAGCGCCTCGAGTTGTTGCTGTAACCGGACACGTGACGCGTCCGGACGGAACAACGTATACACAGCGCAGGCTAATGCCGGAAGAAGGACTCGCAAGAGCTTCACGAACGTACCCAGGCGAAAATTGCCTGGTGATGGGAAACACCCGGCATCGAGCAGGTCTTGAATCACCTGGGCCGCAACCGGATCAATCATCGGCAACGCTACCAGCAAAATGCGCCGTCCAACGCGATTATTGACCGCGCCCGTGAAATTGATCCATAGCCGGTATCCGGCAATCAGGAGCGCGGACTGCGTTGTTTCTGTCAGTTTAGTATCGAAGGCCTGCGCCGCACCGGTCAATGCCGCGCGCATTGTGTCTTGTCCTACCGGCGTAATGGGATCGAGCATCCCCTGCACTGCGCCGAAAGAAATCAGAACGCGCAGCGGTTCCGGCGCCATCCCCTCCGGCAACGGATAGAGCGTAGTGATGGGACGCGATTGGAGCACGGACAGGTACCCGTCCACCCGGGCCCACTCGACATCCTGTGGCGCTCCGAAATAGTCGGCCACACGCCGACCAAGGTGGGCCAGTTCGCGGATGCTGTCATCGGACAGGGCCTGCTGCGCGGCAGCCTCTTGCGCGACGGTGATCGTTCCCCCACCCTCGCGCCCGTGGATGGCGAGGGCCTTGCGTCCCAAAGTCTTTTCGACGATCTGCTCATCCGCATCCACAATGTAGTGATCAGGCTCCACCTGCCCAGAGACCAGCGCCTCACCCAGGCCCAGCGTAGCGTCGATGACGATCTCGGTGCGCTTGCCGGTCAGGGGATTGGCGGTAAAGAGCACGCCTGAGGCTTCGCTGGGGACCATCGCCTGTACCACCACCGCCAGCGATACGTTCGCGTGGTCGATACTGTTGCGGGCGCGGTAGCCGATAGCGCGCGCCGTCCATAAACTGCTCCAACAATCGATCACCGCTTTGTGCAACGCGTCAATCCCAACAACGTTGAGATACGTATCCTGCTGTCCGGCAAAGGACAGTCCCGGCAAGTCCTCGGCGGTAGCCGACGAGCGCACAGCGACGGGTGGTTGCCCTAAGGTGGCGTAAGCGTCGCGCAGCGCGTCGACGAATCCCGCAGACGTAGCACCTGCCGTAAAGCGCGCGCGAATAGCATCTGACGCAGCCGTGAGTGCATCGGGATCATCCGACGAAACGTCCTGCAACGTGTCCAGGATCGCCTGCATCAGATGATTCTCAGCGACGAAGGCGTCGTAAGCCGTGGTGGTGACGATAAAACCGGGCGGCACAGGAAAACCGGTCCGTGCCAGCCGGGCCAAGTTCATCCCTTTGCCACCGGCTACGAGTAAGGAGGCATCCGTTGAGTTCAGAGGAAGTAGCAGGGCGTTTGTCATGATCAAAACCGCCCCACCCGCTCAATGCCTTCATCCACGGCCAACATCACGGCATCGAAGAGTTGCTTCATCAGATCGTATTTCACAGTCTTCATTTCTGCATCATCCCACAGATTGACGTATTCGTCCGGGTCTTCCTGCAGATCGTATAACTCGCCAACGTCACAACCGTGGTAGACGACGAGCTTGTAGCGCTCGGTACGCAGCATATTGGCGTGGCTGGCTAACGGCAGGTTGAGCGCGTCGTGGTATTCGCAGCGCACAAAGTCGCGGTGATAGTCCGGCGCCACCTGCCCTGTGAGCAGCGGCAGCAGCGACTTCCCCTGGATGTGTTTGGAGATAGGCAGTCCGTTCGCTTCCAACAGCGT
>JBJYXQ010000407.1:0-2708 GCA_046260035.1 Anaerolineae bacterium | reverse complement strand
ATTTCGTGATCACGCTCAATGTGACGGGACAATGTGGCGTAACGCCGACCTCAACTTCGACCGTGTCACCAGGGGAGCCTACTTCCGATGCTGCAACGGCGACGCCGCGCCCCACCTTCACGCCAAGCCCGACTGCGCTGCCGGAAAATCCCTCTGTGACGCCGTCTGAGGAAACGGATATTGCGACTGCGACGGCTTCTACAGGGGCACAACCCGCAACCCTGACGGCCACTGCGACAACCCAAGCTGTGACACAGGGGGATGTGCCAGATACACCGCAGGCTTCTGAGACACTTATCTCGCCTTTGGAAACCCTCGAGAGCCCCTCGGATTCAGGGACCGCGCCGTCGGAGCGATCGTCTGCGCCCGGCCTGGTGGAGGGCGAATCAACCGATGTCCCGGTAGAGAAGATGCTTTCGATATGGCTACTGATCGTCGGTAGCATCGTGGGGGCGGGCTTTATTGGAGCGGGCATTTTAATGTGGAAGCGGCAACAGTGAAGCGCACACTTTGGATCGGAGTGGCGCTGCTAATGCTCGTTTGGCTTGCGGGGTGTCGCGCTACGCCTGAACCGTCGCCGGAAGTGATCGTGGTATCCACGCCGACTTCCTCCGATTTGGCTACCGGTTGGACATTGCTGGTCCGCGAGGATGGCCCGCGTTGGCTCGGGCCGGACTGGTGGCGTTCGCAAGGCCTTGATCCTACAACCCTCGGGCCGGACCGTATCCACCTGACGCATCATGAAGAAACGATACCCGCACTCTGGCTTTCCTCTACCGATGGTCCCGGCTTGCTTTTCTATGGTGAGGCTACACCAAGTCGTCTGGGGCCGGTGGGTGGCTATCGCCTTACGCTGGATGCGACAGAGACATCCGCTATGGCGGAGCTTCCCGAGGCTGCGTCATCCACGCAGTTCCAGGCTGCAACCTCTGCCACACTCTGGTTGGAAGAGGACGACGTTTACCGCCCTACCGCTCCCCCGGATAGCTACTGGTTGTGGACTTCGTTCAATGCTACTCCGGCTCTCACGCTGACGGTCCCCTTGACCGAGACACTCGCTGAGCCTGTCACGTTGACCCTGCGCCTTTGGGGGCAAAGCAGCATGCCACAGAACCCTGATCATCATATCCGTGTGATGTGGAATGGGGACCTGGTGGATGATCATTATTGGGATGGTAACGCCTTGGAAGAATGGACGGTGGTTGCCCCCACGCCACGTCAGGGTGACAACGAACTGGTGCTGATTTCGCCGGGAGATACCGATGCACCTGTCGAAGTGACCTGGCTGGATCGTGTCGGTGTCACGTGGCAGCGCGCGCTGACGCATACAGGCGCTTGGGAGAGCTGGGTTGCAAGATCGGAGCCGGCGGCATGTTGGGAGACTGTTCCGGAGGGCCCTGTGGCCGCGCTTTTGGTTGGCGAGGATGGAACGGTGCGCGGTGGCTTGGTTGAGCGTGACTCCGATGGACGTTTGTGTGTTGCACAGCATCCTGGCGAACGTGGTTGGCTCGGTATTTTGGCGGATACACCTGCGCCCGATGTGATTCGTCCACGTAAGCCTATTGCTGAGGAAGCATTGGCGGCGGATTACCTGATGATTGCGCCGCGTCCCTTTCACGAAGCGCTTGCGCCTTTGATCGAGGCACGCACGGCGGAAGGATTGGCCGTGGCTTTAGTGACGCCGGAGCAGGTTTACGATACTTATAGCACGGGCGAACCTGGCGCGGAGGCGATCCGGGCAGCGGTGAAAGCGCTGCATACACAGGGTCAACTGCGCTATCTTCTCCTGGTGGGCGATGCCTCCGCCGATCCCCGAGACTTGTGGCAAGCGGAGTCGGCGTTTGTGCCGACAGGCTGGGGACGCACGGTTTTTCTTGGCGATACGGCTTCGGAGCACGCACTGGTCCTTGATGACGACGGCACGCCGTTAGTCGCGGTGGGCCGGTTCCCCGCATCGACCATCGCTGAGGTTCAGGCGATGGTCGACAAAACGTTGGCCTGGGCGCCGACCTCGCGCCTGGCATTGTTGCACGATGATGAGCCTGAATTTGTCTCGATGACGGACGCGCTGGCAGAAGTGTTTGCGCCTGACCTACGTCTGGGAGATGATGAAAACGACACCCGCCGTGATTTGTTGCGCTGGTTGCGTGCTGCACCGGGCATCCTGGTCTACAGTGGGCATGGCAGTCTGCCCGTCCTGGGTGACGAGAAATTCCTCACCGTGGACGATGCCGGCGCGTGGAATGGTCCAACGGTTGTGGCGGCGTGGACGTGTCTCTCGGCGAATTTCACCCATCCCACACAGATGGGGCTTAGCGAAGCGTGGCTACGCGACCCAGAGGGCGCCGTCGCTTTTGTTGGGCCGACCGCTGAGTCGACGACTGGTGATCAATCGGCGATGACGTTGGCCTTCCAGCGCGCGTTAGTTGATGGGGCCAGCATCGGCGATGCGCTGTTGGCTGGCTGGCACGCATCCCAGTCGAAGGACGCGGAGATTAGTTTTGTGTTGTTGGGAGATCCGGCGCTACAACCTATGCCGGATCACTAAAACATATACCGTAGAAGAGATCATCAGATTCTATGTCAGCGCGGCGATCCACCGGGAAATCTTATATGCTCGTACTGGCGGCTGCCTTGTTTATTGTGGCTGGGATGGTGTTGATGCTGGTGGGCGCGCCATCACTGCGACTGGCAACAGCTGAACCACC
>JBJYXQ010000406.1:0-5969 GCA_046260035.1 Anaerolineae bacterium | reverse complement strand
CGCATGGAGAAGTACAGGTACGGGGCAAAATGCTTGCGCCAGAAATGACCGCCGTAGAAATTCGCCGTCTCGTGTTCCACGAACAGGCGCGCGTAGCCCTGTGCTCGCGCCCATTCGATGGCGCGACTCAGTAACGCCGTGCCGACGCCCTTGCTGCGCATCTCCGGTTGCGCGTAGGCGCCCTTGATCTGCGCTGTGTTGGTTTTTTGCAGCAGGAACCCTTCGCCATCGAGCGTTGATGTCCCTACGATCATGTCGGCGCGCGGCACGCCATCCTCATAGTAGACGAAAAAAACGTCGCCTGCCTGCGTGTGTTCATCCAAGTCGGCCAACATCGCGCTCCTATCGGTATTTTTCGTGATGAAGATTGGCGATTTGGGGTAGTAGCGGTTGTGTTCAAGCTCATGATCGACGAGTTTGTGTACATCCGGTTCTTCGACGATATTGATGTCTTTCGGCGCATCGATGGACGAAAGATCGCGCAGTCGCTCCGCCAGAATTGCCCCGAAGCCCAACTGGTACAGCGTCTCCTGGAGCACCTTGTCGTGGGCAAAATGCCCGATGATGTGCATGTGGGTGTGATCATCCACCCACAATTGCGACAGGTACATGTACATGCGCTGGTAGAGGATTTCTTTATCCTCGCCTATCGCGCTGTGACCGTGCTCCGGTACGAGCGCGGTGCGCTGGCCCTTCCACGTGAATTGTGCTCCGGTGACCATGTAGGCCGCCAACTGGCCATCCTGTTCGACCGCTACGCCAGGATTCTCCAGACAGCCGGAGAGTTCATCGCGAATCCACATCGGATCGTTCAGGGCGCGGGTGGGTAGCAGCGGACTATGTTCGCGCTCCTGCCGGTAGCTTTCACGAAAGAGTGCGACGGCAGCGTCGAGGTACGCTTGGGTAAAGGGTATAAGTTGGCAGGT
Organism: Anaerolineae bacterium; assembly: GCA_046260035.1. Taxonomy (GTDB): domain Bacteria; phylum Chloroflexota; class Anaerolineae; order B4-G1; family SLSP01; genus DSWT01. The sequence goes on along the minus strand of JBJYXQ010000406.1, from coordinate 5,043 downwards.
CATATGGCTCCTGTCTTGATAAAGTTTGTGTGTGGATACGTTTTACCACAGATCCCCGAATTGGCATAAAGACATTGTCGGTTGATTGACATCTTCCCGCCTTAAGGTACACTGCGCTCACGATTTTTGTAGATAAGAATCGTATAATTACGGTCGGATAAGGGGGACCTCATGCATATCACACAAACACTTGGATTTCCGCGTATCGGCAAGAACCGCGAGATGAAGCGGGCGCTGGAGGCCTATTGGAAGGGGAAACTAGATAGCGACGCGCTGCTGGCGACCTTCGCCGAGGTGACGCACGAAGGTTGGCGCACGCAGGCAGCAGCGGGGATCGAGAAAATCGGCGTGGGGATGGAAACGCTCTACGATCACGTGTTGGATTGGGCGCTGCGTTTCGGATTGATTCCCGCGCGCTTCCGCGATTTGGCGGGGCTGGTGCGCTATTTTGCGATGGCGCGGGGCGTCCCTGGCATCCCGGCGCTCGATATGACCAAGTGGTTCGATACGAACTATCACTATCTGGCTCCAGAGATCGAGGCAGGGCTTGAACCACAGGCGAATTTCGGCGACTTCCTGGCGCTCATCCGCGAGGCACAGTCTGTGTTGGGCGCACAAACCGTGCCGGTCGTCCTCGGCCCGGTGACACTGCTGCGCCTGGCGCGCCTCTCGGTGGACTTCGGCGGCATGCTATCGGCCTTGTTACCGCTTTATTGCGACCTTCTTGACGCGCTCAAGGCCCTCGGCGTGACCGAGGTGCAGCTTCACGAACCAGCCCTCGTCCTTGGTGATGCTACCGAGTTGCGCGAATACGTCGAAACGGCTTACACCGCGCTGTCCGAAGCCGGGTTGCCGATCAACCTGGTGACCTACTTCGACGACTTGGGCGAGAGTTATCCCTGGATCGTTGCCTTACCTGTGGACGTGCTATCGTTGGATTTCACGCGTGGCGACAATCTGGCGCTGATCCAGGCGCACGGTTGGCCGCAAGACAAGACACTCGGTGCGGGTGTCGTCGATGCGCGCAGTGTGTGGCGTGTGCGTCCTGCCGAAGTGAACGCGTTGCTGGAGACGTTACGCGATTACGCACCACAGGTGTGGATTGGCCCTTCGTCCTCGCTGCAATTTGTGCCCTATACTGCTGCTCGAGAAGAGGCCCTACCCGACGCGCTGCGCGGCGTGCTCGCCTTTGCCGAAGAGAAGCTGGCGGAGTTGACGATGCTATCGACCGGCAAGACTGCTGGCATCGATGCTGCCTGGGCCGCGTTCCGTGCCTTCGCGCCGGCCGATGCCGCTGTGCAGGCGCGGCTCGACGCACTGCAACCGGCCGACTTTACCCGCGCGCTGCCTTACAGCGCGCGCCGCCCACTGCAGGTGCAACTCCCGCCGTTCCCCACCACGACGATCGGCTCCTTCCCGCAAACGCGCGAGGTGCGTCGCCTGCGCGCGCGCTTCAACAAGGGCGAGATCACCCAGGCCGAATACGAGGCCGGGATCGATGCTTTCATCGGCTACACGGTCGGTGTGCAAGACGGCCTGGGACTGGATATGCTCGTCCACGGCGAATCCGAGCGTACTGATATGGTCGAGTACTTCGCGCAGAAGATGACGGGCTTCGCTTTCACGCGATACGGCTGGGTGCAGAGCTTCGGCAGCCGCTACGTGCGCCCGCCCATCATCTACGCCGATGTGTCGCGGCCCGATCCGATGACCGTGCGCGAGTTCCGCGTGGCACAGTCGTACACGCAGAAGCCCGTCAAAGGGATGCTCACCGGTCCGGTGACGATCCTCAATTGGTCCTACCCGCGCACCGATATCCCGCGCCACGTCATCGCCTACCAGATTGCGCTGGCGCTGCGCGACGAAATCGCCGATCTGGAAGCCGCGAGCGCGAGCGCGATCCAGGTGGATGAACCCGCGTTGCGCGAAGGTCTGCCGCTCAAACCCGCCCGCTGGGACACGTATCTGACCTGGGCCGTGGACGCCTTCCGCCTTGCGGTGGGCCGTGCTGTGCCCGAGACGCAAATCCACACACACATGTGCTACTCTGAGTTCCAGGACATCCTCCCTGCGATCGACCGGTTGGATGCGGACGTCATTTCCATTGAGAACGCGCGAAGCGGCGACGACATGCTGCGCGCGCTGGCCGAGTACGGCTATCCGCGCGAGGTCGGTCCCGGCGTCTATGACATCCATAGCCCGGTGGTGCCTACTGTGGCTTTCATTGCAGGTAAACTCGCGAGCTTCGTCCGCCATCTCAAGCCGGAGCAAATCTGGATTAACCCCGACTGTGGCCTCAAAACTCGGACATGGGACGAAGTCATCCCGGCACTGCGAAATATGATGGATGTGGTGCGGGAGGCGCGGGGGCAAGTTTCAGGCTGAAGGTTTCAGGTTCTATGTCCAAAGACAAGCTATTGAAGTTGTTGGCAGAAACATCAAAGCCAGTACTCACTGATGGCGCGATGGGAACGATGCTACATGCGCGCGCTGTCCCCTTTGGAACGTGTTTTGATGAACTGAACTTAAGCCGACCCGCAATGGTGGGTGAAATCCATCGCGCTTATATCGAAGCTGGCGCGCAAATTGTCCTCACCAATACCTTCGGCGCGAATCCCTACAAGCTGGCTGCGCATGGCCTGGAAGACAAGATTGCAGATATTAACCGAGCGGGCGTGGATTTGGCCAAGCGCGTCGTCGCGGCATCGTTCAGAGATGTGCTGGTGGCGGGTGACGTTGGTCCGTTAGGGGTACGTCTTACCCCGTTTGGCCGGGTGAGCAAGGAGCAAGCCCGTGATGCCTTCGCGGCGCAGATTGCGCCGCTGGTGAAGGCAGGCGCTGATTTGTTGGTGATTGAGACGATGTCCGATCTACTCGAGATGCTGGAAGCGCTCAACGCTACCCGTGCGCTCTGCGATTTGCCCGTCATCGCATCGATGACGTTTACCCGCGATGACCGTACGTTGCTTGGTGATTCCCCTGCCAAGGTGGCGCGGCGACTGTGGGACGCGGGCGCGGATGTAGTTGGTGTGAATTGCTCCGGTGGCCCCGTGCAGCTCCTACGCCTTATCCAACAGATGAAAGAGGCTGTCCCCGAAGGCCGGTTCTGGGTGAAGCCGAATGCTGGTTGGCCCGAGCAGGTTGCCGGACGGATCATGTATCCGGCGCCACCGGAATACTTCGGCGAGTATGCCTGGCTGTTCCGTCAGGCAGGCGCCGATTTGATCGGTGGGTGCTGCGGCACGACGCCCGCGCACATTTCTGCCATCCGCGACGCGTTGGATGGAGGATCGTCTACGGTTGATGTTTTCGTCGAACTCACGGCAACCTTGCAGCCCGTGGGCGCGGATATTTCTCCCGACCAACCCTCGTATTTGTCCCAGAAATTGGCCGCGAGGGAGTTTGTGCTCGCTGTGGAGATGGATCCGCCGCGTGGTCTTTCCACGCACAAGCTGTTAGCAGGCGCGACGCTGCTGTCTGAAGCCGGAGCCGATGTCATCAACGTAGCCGACAGCCCAATGGCGCGGATGCGGATGAGTCCCTGGGCTGTCTGCGCTTTGGTCCAGGACAAGGTGGGTATCGAGACCACGCTGCACTTTCCCATTCGCGGGCGCAACCTGCTGCGCGTCCAGGGGGACTTGCTGGCGGCACACGCGCTGGGTGTCCGCAACGTCTTCGTGGTGATGGGCGACCCCACCTCGATCGGCGATTACCCGGAGGCGATGGACAACTACGATCTCGCTCCTACGGGTCTTATCAAGCTCATCAAAGAAGGTTTCAACGTGGGTGTGGATCACGCCGGGGCCGACATTGGGCAACCAACGACATTCTTCGTGGGCGCGGCGCTTAATCTCACGCCGACAGATCCGGCAAACGAGATTAAGGTCTTACGTCGCAAGCTTCGCTCAGGCGTGGATTTCTTTCTCACACAGCCGGTGTACAATCCGACAGCGGCACGGGCATTTCTCGACCAATATGCCGAAAAGTATGGGCCACTCACCACGCCGATTCTGGTGGGTATCTTGCCGCTGTACGGTGTGAAACACGCCCGTTTTCTGCACAACGAGGTGCCAGGGATCACGATTGCGCCGGAGTTCTTCGCGCGTCTAGAGGCGGCGGGCAAGGACTCGCCGCATGAGGGCGTGCGCATTGCGTTGGAGTTGATCGCGCAGATGCGCGACTGGGCCGGCGGCATCTATCTCATGCCCGCGTTCAGTCGCTACGATCTGGCGGCGGAGATTGTAGAATCGATTCGCCAGACTTGATGAGGCTGTGCCCAAGGGTAGTCTTACCACGAAGACACAAAGCTACGAAGTTTTTAGGTATTTCTCTGTGTCTTCGTGACTTTGTGGTTTAGTTTGATGGGAGGCGCGAGTATGGATCAGGCAACGTACAAATCACGCAAGAAAATCATCATCTTTGGCGCGCACCCCGACGATCCGGAGACGGCCTGCGGCGGAACGATGGCGCTGCTGTCACAAGCGGGTCACGAGGTCGTGGCAGCGTACTTGACCCGTGGCGAGGCGGGGATTCGGGGGAAGTCGCATCAGGAAGCTGCCGCTATCCGCACGCAAGAGGCGCTGCGGGCGTGCGAGCTACTGGGCGCCCGCCCTGTCTTCCTGGGGCAGATCGACGGGCAGTGCGAGGTGAATCTCGCGCGCTATGATGAGATGCATCACTTTTTCGAGCAGGAACAGCCCGACCTTATTTTTACGCACTGGCCTATCGACACGCACCGCGATCACCGCGCGTGTTCCACGCTGGTGTACGATGCGTGGTTACGAATGCAACCTCGCGTTCCGTTCTTCTACTTCGAGGTGATGACAGGATGGCAGACTCAGAACTTCGCACCGACGGATTACGTGGACATCACGGCTGCCGCCGAACTGAAACACCAGGCCTGCCTCGCGCATAAAAGCCAGCGCGTCACCGAGTGGTATGCCGACAGTCACGGCAAGATGGAGGCCTTTCGAGGCCTGGAGTGTGGGTGTGATTATGCGGAAGCTTTTGTCCGGCAAGCACAAAGCCCAGATGTAACACTTT
>JBJYXQ010000405.1:0-4081 GCA_046260035.1 Anaerolineae bacterium | reverse complement strand
TTACGGTTTTTTGGAGATATTTTACCTGTCAGAATTTATTTGATGAGCTACTAGTCGTCATCTTCATTTCCTTCTTTGTAGAATGGGGCAAATTCGTCCCAGAAGTGAGACTCGGTGCAGCCGATACAGGGATGGCCTGCGCCGATAGGCCAGTTAGTGCCATCGTTCCACTTCACCTGTGGGCAGTTGTGGTGTGTCTCTGGCCCGCGGCAGCCCATTTTGTACAGGCACCACCCGAGCTTGTGGCCCTCGTCTCCCCATTCCAGAACGAATCTGTCGTGTTCGTAGTGATCGTGGCGAGGACACTCGTCGTGGATATCTTCGCCGTACGCGAAGCGAGGTCGCCCAGATCCATCGGTGGATGGCCACTGATTGTAAGTGAGATAGTGAACCAACGTCGCTGTGAGGTTGACGGCGTTGACCGGGCAGCCGGGCAGGTTGATGAGGTTTTGCAAACCCGGCACGGCGTCCCTGACGCCCACAGCGCCGGTGGGATTGGGATATGCTGCAGCCAAACCGCCGTCCCAGGCGCACGTTCCCACAGCGATGGTGGCCAGCGCCTGGCTGCACGTTTCCTGAACGATGCTGAGAGCCGTGCGCCCGCGAATGGTACAGTACACGCCGCCGTCGGCAGCGGGGATAGAACCCTCCACGATGGCGATGTAGTTTCCCGGTGCGTTCTGAATCGTCTCAGAGAGCGACCGCTCGCTCATCTCCCCAGCCGGGACCATGATCGTCTCGTGATAGTTTAGCGAGATGGCCTCCAGTAACAGATCGTCCACGCTGGGCTGGCCGGCGCGCAAAAAGGATTCGGTGTCGCCAGTACAGTCCTGGAACTCGAGCCACACCAACGGTGGGCGCGGTGTGGTTTCCAGTGCTGCGGCGATGCGGGTTACCTGCCGCAGGGGGAGAGCCAGCGTCGCCGCCATCACGCCGCAGAATTTCAGGAACTGGCGGCGGCTGATGCTGCGGGTAGCTACTGCGTTCGGTTGTCTTTTTCGGCTAAATGAACTTCCCTCGAACGTCATTATTTACCTCCTGTCGATACGTGTATTTTTTACCTTCCTGCTGGGCGAGAATGCACCACAAAAGACTGACTGATCCGTGCATATAAACTATTTCGACTGCTCTGAAAGCGTGCAGACGTTTAGAAAGTTATGCCTGGATCAGCAGGCAGATGTTTAGATAACGGGAAATCGACCCGGAGGATACGGGTAAAGGGACAGAAAAATGTTGGGAGGATACTACTTTGCTAAGGGGGAGGCAGGTTTTTAACCCTACGGAAGCAGTTTTCCTGCTATCATAGGAAGATCTCCACCCGGATTTCTAAGGTCCGGGCGGAGAAGATGAAATCCCCCCGCGATGGGGGGATTAAGAGAGATGTCGCCAAGTGCTGATTACCGGATTAAATCGTTGAATCTCATCAGCCTGACGTTCCCGCGCCGGGTTCTGACGTGGGGTTGTGAGGCTTATTAGCTTCGCCGGCCCACCAATGGGTTAGTGCTCTTCGTTCTCGCCGGGCTCTGGCGTGGGTGTTTCGTGTTCTTCGTGATCGTCGTCGTTTTCGCCGGGCTCTGGTGTAGGCGTTTCGTGTTCCTCATGATCGTCGTCGTCCTCGCCAGGCTCTGGTGTGGGCGTTTCGTGTTCTTCGTGGTCGTCGTTGTCCTCGTCAGGCTCTGGCGTGGATGTGTCGTGCTCCTCATAATCGTCGCTGTCTTCGGCAGGCTCTGGCGTAGGCGTTTCGCGCCCCTCAGGATCGTCGTCTTCGTCGTTCGCAGTGGGCTCAGGCGTTTCGTGTTCCTCTGGCTCCTGGGTGGATGTCGGGATAGGCAGGATGGGAACCAGGGAGTCTTCGGGCCGGACTGATGTCATCTGGCCCGCCTCTACCCACCGAGTGGTATTCGAGGTGGTGACGGACACCGCTCCTTCGATCACGGCTATGTCAGTCTCACCATCTTCTTCGATGCTCACCGAAAACCGTGTGCCGCGCGCCACGATGGTGGCAATTTGGGTCTGGACCTCGAAGCGATAGGTCTCATTCTCCGGACAGCTCAGGCAACTGGTCGTCCGTCCGGTCCTCTGACGCAGGACGACGTCCCAGTTGTCGTGGCTATACCAGTGTGTTCTGATCTGCAATAGGTCCACATCGGTGCCGGATTCCAAGTCGGTGGTGCTTCCGTTGGGAAAGGTCAAGGTTGCGCTGGACGACTGCCCGACGCGGACGCGGTCCCCCGGTGCTACCCGCTGGCCCACCGCAAAAGGAAGCCACTCAGTGCCTCCGGCGGGCAGTATCTCGACCACGCCTTGTGCACTGGATAGTGTGGCAGCCTGGACCGTAGATGTTCCCAACAAAATGTATAGGCTCAAACCGATGGCGAGTAGTACGGTAGACAGCGCGGCCAGGCCCACGGGACGGGGTACGCGCTGTAGCGTCGCCTGGAAGCGCGCTCCCACTTGTGCCAGTCGGCGGGAAAGGGATGTTGCTGGTTGGCGGTTTGGTTTTTGCGCTGCCAAGGCATCGACAGTGTGTTGTCGCCACCGTGCCGTGGCGGCAGGGCTGGGGGACGGGAGGGAAACGTGGTGCACCTCCTGGGCCATGGTCAGCAGCGGTCGCAACTCGGCCGCGTGCTGGGGATAGCGTGCCAGGCATTCTTCCAATGTGGCATCCCCCTGCTCCAATAGGATCAGGCATTCTTCTAGGGCGTGACTTATCTTCTGCTCTGTCATGGGTCCTCTCGGGGCTCATTGCGTCTTGATAACGGAAAATCTGTCCCCAGGATACGGTCTGTGGCCATAGAAGGCCGGAATTCATTAGGTGTTGCTCCGGGCATCAGGATCCTTTTTCCTCCAGGATGCGGCGCAGTGCGTTTAAGCCACGGTGCTGCAATGATTTGATCGCCGTGAGTGGTTTTTGTACGATACGGGCCACGGATTTTAGATCGTGTCCCTCGATAAATCTCAGGAGGATGACGCGGCGTTGTTCGTCTGTGATTTGGGAGAGGGCAGCGGCTAACTGCTCCTGGGTCAGGCGGCGCTCGAGTGCCTTCTCGGGCGTCGTCTCGGACGCGGACATGTCGCCGACCAGAGTTTCATGCAACGGTGTCTCCAGCGCACCCGCGCAATCCCGGTAATGATCCTTGGCCAGATTGCGGGCAACGGTGAACAGCCAGGCGAGCAGAGGGCGGCCCTGGTCTTTGAAGCGATCGATGCGTTCTACAAGGCGCGCAAAGGTTTCGCCGGCGATATCCTCGGCCAGGACGGGGTCGCCCACTTGTGAGATGGCGTAGCGGAAGACGTTGGGATAGTAGCGGTCAAAGAGCGCGGCAATGGCATCTGTATCCCCATGCTGGGCCCTTTCGATCAGGTGAAAATCATCACTTGTCATAGATTCGTCGCGCGAGACATTGAAGGTCTCGCGCGCGGGGCAGTATAACAGCTTGTCGTGGAAGCACAAGTTACATTATCAGAGGGAACAATTTATAGTATAATAACGTCTATTACTTATATGGGTCATAGGGGTTTATCGATGTTGCGCTATTGGAAAGTTCTGTGTTTAACGTTGTTTTTGCTGTTGGTGCCCTCTGCGGTGCAGGCAGAGGGTGTGTACAATCCAGGGCCAGACCTTTTTGCGGGCGATCCCTCCACCGACTATGTTTGCCCGATGAATGTCACCCAGCGGTATCCGGCTCGTTGTCCCTCGTATAGCCCGGGCGCGCGCCAGACCCGCATCGAATATCTGCGGGCGACGTTGCCCGATCCATTGCCAGAGCTGGCCGTCGAGGAACTCGAAGTCCCTGAAGACGCCATCACGCCGTACACTTTTGCCTACGTGCGTCCTCTGCCTGCCGCCACCTATCGCCATCCCGAGGAGGCACTTGCCGGATTGCCGCCCCTGCGCGAATTCCTGGCTGGCGATAACTGGGTGAGTATCCTCGGTGAGGTGGAATACAACGGGCAGATGTGGTACGAGATCAACGAAGGCGAGTTTATCCTTGCCGATCACATCGCCGTGACCGATCCCACGCGCTTCCACGGTGTGCTGCTTCAGGAGCAGCCCCAGTATCCCTTTGGGTGGATCAAC
>JBJYXQ010000404.1:0-1837 GCA_046260035.1 Anaerolineae bacterium | reverse complement strand
CCTTCCTGTTCCTTTGCACGTTTCGCCTCTTCCATCCTGCGGCTTGCCCGTTGTAACTGCCAGATGATGAACCGCACGCGCTGTGTCATCGCGGTACCGATGTTCCACAGCAGTCGCGTCCCCAGCACAGCATCGTCCTCGCACAACGCCAGCAAGCGCTCGCGGTCGAAGGCCAGGACCGTAGCCCCCGACTTTCCGGCAACCAGGTCCGCGCTGCGCACGCCCTGGTCGAACATCGAATACTCGCCCGTCATCGTGCCGGGACGCAGATGGGTCACGAGCTGCTTGTGTTCCGGCGACCCCACCCCAGGCCCGTCGGGATCACTCCACACCTCGAGCGTCCCGCTGTAAATAACGTACAATTCGCTGCCCGCCTGGCTCATGCCGGCGATCGTCTCGCCTGCTGCATAGCTGCGCGGCGTACACTGGGCGGCGAGCCGGATGCGCTGCGCCAGATTCAGGTTGTTGGCAATGTCGGAATGGGCCAGGAACTGTGCGATGTCACGAATTTGCACGAGTTCCTTATCATCCACAGGGGTATTGATCTTGTCACTGGAAAGCGGCAATCCGAGATAAGCGGCAACCAGGCGGCGCGTGGTCTGCGGAGCTTCGAACTGCGTCCAGTGCCCGGCCTTTGGCAGGATGCGCAAATCGGCAGTAGGCCACTCGTCGGCAACGACGCCCGCATCCCGCAGCGGCACGGTATTATCCTCTGCGCCCCAAATCACTAACGCGGGTGGTTCGACCTTTGCGAGTTGTCCGCTCAAGTTGTTTTCGCGCATCGCGTAATAACATTCTGCGCGTACCTTCCCTTGGCCAGGACGGCGGGCATCCTCGCGCAGGCGGACGTAATCATCCTGCGTGATGTCAGTGCGTTCAGCGAAAGAGGCCGGGCGCATAATCCGGTCACTCAGACCGACAATACCCCGTTCCACAAAGGAAACGATGAGACTGCCCAGGCCAAAGCGCTCCAGCAGCGTGATCGGCGAGACGACGGCATTAATGTAATTCGATAACTTGCCTGTTATCGTTGGACCGAGCAGCACCATGCGTTCGACCAGCACGGGATGGCGCAACGACAGCGTCACACTCGTCATCCCCCCCATCGAATGGCCAACCAGAACCGCAGGGCCATCACTGACCTGTGCGATCAATTCCGCCAGCAAATCGGCATATTGTGGAATCGTCGTGCGCTCCGGCAGGCGTGGCGATTGTCCATATCCTGGCAAGTCCACAGCAATGACACGGAAACGCTGGCTTAGTAACCCGACCAATGGAGACATCGCGTACCACGAGCTGGACCACCCGTGAATCAACAACGCCACCTGCCGGCCCGGCGTTCCCTCTTCGATCACGTGAATACTCTGCCCGTTAATGTCGTAGAATGGCATGGCTTTCTCCCTTCCCGGTTACAGAATCCCATATCTATGATAGCGGAAAAACGTCGTGTGTAAAATTACAACCCGGTTACGGGTATATTTAGCGATCCTTATGAAAGTTAAGGTTCGCACACCTTCGCAAGGGTTCTAGGGTACAATCTGCGCTTCGGCTAACGTCACCGCGGTAAAGCGCACGACGCAGGATGCGTCGCTGTCACCAGGAAGACACTGCGCCAACAACGGCAGATCGGCGCCCAGCACTGTGGCGATCTTGGGATAGCCACCTGTCGTCTGGTGATCGGCCAGCATCACGATAGGCTGTCCATCCGGCGGGACCTGGATACTGCCCGTCATCACACCGTCGGATACGATGCCATTTGGCCCACGATGCGCAATGGGTGGCCCCTGCAAACGCGCGCCCATCCGGTCGGCCTCCGGTGTGAGCCGGTAGGCGCTGT
>JBJYXQ010000403.1:0-14697 GCA_046260035.1 Anaerolineae bacterium | reverse complement strand
CCGATCAAAATGAGCAGACCGAGGACAAAACTGACGACTAATTGAGTTTTCCGGGACATAGGGAACCTCCTCCATAAATACGTGATGCGTGATTCTCACAACTGATAGTAAGACGTTCTTGAAGAAAGAGAAGTTCCATGGAACAAAAGAGACGCTGCTGAGCAGCGTCTCTCCAATAACACGTCAGACAAACCGCCTAGTACAGCGTGGCATAAATTCCTCCCCAGTTTACAGCTTCAAGGGGATCGTCAGATCCCCGCGTCTGGCGCATAGTCGGGGATCTGGCGATCCCCTCTGAGCATCATTATCCAGAAAGGAACTTGCGCCTTGCGGTACTAGCTACCAAACGTCACATCCGCCACCACCGGCATATGATCCGAGGGATAACGCTTGCCGTCCCAGTAATCGGCGAGAATGGCATGCCGTAGGACATGCACGCCATCACTCACAAAGATGTAGTCGATGCGGTCGCGCAATTCGCCAGTAAAAGCGTGGAATGTGCCCGATGGGCCGTGATGCGGTGTCGCCGATTGCGTTTTGGCGTCCCACAGGCGGAAGGGGATGTCATCAGCATCACCTGTCAGCAACCGGTAAGCGGGCGCACGCTCATCGCAATTCAAATCGCCCGCCACGATGACAGGCGCATTACCGGATCGCGTGAGAGCGTCCTGCAGCAACAGCCGGGCGCTCTCTTGCCTGGCCACCTTTCCTCTGTGATCGAAATGCGTGTTGTAAAAGAAAAAGGTGCTATTCGTTGCGGTATCCCGCACCTTTACCCAGGTCGCAATGCGAATACAAACGGCGTCCCACCCAATACTGCCGGGGACGTCCGGGGTTTCGGACAGCCAGAATGTTCCCTGATCCAGCAGCGTGAGTCGCGCGCGACGGTAGAAAACAGCGGCAAATTCGCCCTTGCGCGCGCCGTCATCCCGCCCTACGCCTACCCAGTCGAAATCAGGCAAGCGTGCAACCAGATCGTCCACTTGATCGGGCAGCACTTCTTGCAGCCCAATAACGTCCGGCTGATGCAGATGCACCATGCTAGCCGCCAAATCCCTACGATACGGCCAGGCGTTCGGTCCATCGTGCGAGACATTCAAGCGAATGTTGAAAGACATAACGCGCAAGAAAGAGGTAGTTTTTTCCATATGGCTCCCAAAATAAGACCTGTCAGGCTCTAGACAAACCGAAGGTTTGCACAACCTGACAGGTCTGGAGAAGTATCAGAACGTCAAATCGCATGCACCTGCGGAGCAAGCCACTTCCTGTGCCGCAGTGGTCAGGTCCTTGTCTTCGTAACGCCAGATTTTAGAAAAATCGATCGTCGGAAAAGCGGCCAGCCTTTGCCGGTACTCATCTTCAGAAATCTCAACATAGGGCATCTGGTCATACTGCGCATCGAAGGCCGGGAGGAAGGTCATCCCGTTAATGCGACTCTGATTTTCCCACACCCATTTAACCACGTCCAGAACCTCGTGCGGACGATAGGTAATTGTCACGCTTGGGTTGTGTTCAGTCCAGCTAGTCTTATTTTGCAGCCAGTATTCACACTGTTCAATAGCTGAGCGCATGTTGCGCGTGATCGCTCCATCCGGAGACTTGACCGGGAAGTGCACCACCCACGTATCGGCGGTTTCCGGCGTTTGGCCGTTCTCGGGCGTCATCGGAACGCCTGCATCCTGGAGAACTTTGTAGATCGGTGTGAAAGTGCTCACACGCACATTGCGGACGTAGTATTTCGCCCAGCGCGCGTGAATCCCGGATGAGCAATCCAGCAGCAACGAAGAATTGCCTGAGGGTTTGACACACGTCGTCGCTACAGATTGATTGATATTCAACTGCGCAGCGATCTTTTGGTTCGTCGCGATGACGACTTTCTGTAAACGCGTCTGCACTTCAGGGTCCCTGGCGATCGCGCCGTCTAGCTGACCATTGAGATCAACGCCGAGGAGACGCTCTTCCTCACAGTTCTGCTGCCACTGCGGGCGCAGGCCAGGGAAGAACGTCGCCATCGATTGCATCGTGCCGATGATGGTCGCCAGCTCAACTTTTTCGCGCAAGCTCTCGTAGGTATCGTCAGCCCGCACCACAGCACTCGACAGATTGCAGAATTGCCATGGACGCAGGATAATTTCGCCGCACGGGTTTGTACCGAACTCGGCAAGTACACGGCGCTCCGGGCGAGCGTCGATAGCCGCTTGGCGATTGAAAATGCCCGGTTCGCCACGCCCGGTGTCCACCATATCCAGAATGTAGTGCGCGACTTCGGCCTGGGTAAGCCGACGTGCCGGCCATACCGCTGAGTTATTGGCGTTCCAGCGCTGGCTGTTCTCCCGCCAAAAGTCACCATCCTTGCAGGTCTTCATCTCCATATCGTCCTGGTCAAAGAGAGCAATCATCGCTGTACGGCGCACGCCCCCAGAAACCGCCGCGCCGCCGATCGCGCACATAATGTCGTGGGCATCCAAAGCACGCAGGAAACTCCCCTGGCGCGCCAGGATGCGCGCGCGGGTGAATTCCAGCATCTTGCGCAGCGGTTCTGGACCCGAAGCGCGCCCACCCTTGATGCGCAATGGCGCCCCCGCCGGACGCACAAGCGAAAAATCAAATTGTACATCGCCGCCCTCGAACCACGTCTCCAAGCCAAAGCGCAGCGCGTCGGCCCATCCCTCGGCCGAATCTTCGATCACATAACGGGCTGGCGTGAAATTCAACTGCCGCTGGATGCGCGGGAAATTCTCCACGTAACGGCGTTCTACGGAATACCCCACACCGCAGCCGCTCATTGAAATGATCAACGCCTCAACAAAAGAATCCACACTCTCTACCGGTTGATAAGAACAGTTATAGATCGCGATGTTGTTGCGGCGCGCCGCTGGCCCCGCCATCGCCAACAGCCGCATCGACGGCATCGCACGCATTTCAAGGATGGCTCGATGGACACGCGCATAAGTCTCGGAGGGCAATCGAGATCCAGAAAGCTCCTTAAGATAATCGACAGCTCGATCCACAGTTTCGACCCAGGTCTCGCGCCGGCCCAACTCGTAATTAAAACGTGAGTATTTGTCGTAGAACTGGAATTTCTGGAGATCCGTCGGGAAATACCTATCCGATTCGGCAAACGCCGCACGCACGCTTTCAGGAATCGGGCGTGTTAGACGCAGCTTGGCACGTTCGGCCCGATATAGGATATAGTGCTTGGCTGCCTCATATTCTCCCGCCGCTAGGAGCACCATCTCAACGATATCCTGAATTTGCTCGACGTTTGGTTGTTCGTATTTCGCGGCGACGATGTTGACAACTTGCTTTGTCAACTCGCTCGTAGAAACCACAGGTCGCCGGCTCAAGCTATTGAAACAACGCTTTAGCGCCGTCTCAATGCGATCCGCATCAAAAGCGACAACCCGCCCATCGCGCTTCACAATCATTTCTGGGACATTAATCTGCACATCATTATCCATGTAATCCACTTGCGGCTGCAACATAACAGTACCCTCCTAAGCTTGGTGATATATCGTATTTGTGAGGTTGATAGGAAAACAAAAAGCAATGCTTTTAGCATTACTTTTGCAATTCATATTTTTGATACCCACATATAGGTGCCCGCGCCTATACTAGCACAAGAAGCAGGGGTGTCAAATCTGGTTTTGCAAGTTAAATATGATAAATAAGACGCTAAAAGAACCGAGTTGAATTTGGAAATTGCCATTCCCGATGTGAGGTTAGCAGGATACCACAAAACGGGAAATACGAAAATCAGAAAACCGATGACAATTGCGGATCAGTCATTGTCTAGCCGGCAATGTAGAGTATACTGCATCCGAAATTTCTATCCCAATACTAACTAAATTGCTACACAATCGCCATGAAATGCAAACAAACAAATCGCAGACTTGTGTTATGCTATGTTTAAGAAATGCTAGCCTAAGGCTAAGTAAGAAAAGAGATAGAAATGCATAGAAAATTCAAGCACATTTTGGAAAAGTCGAGCACTCGCAGCATCAGAATTGCTGTGGTGGTCGTTTCCATTGTGTTCGCGGAGCTGATTGTCGCGGGAACGGAATACCTACTCCATGGGTCGGTCCAGGCCGAGTCGGTTATTCGCGCCTTCTTCATCACACTTCTTATTTCCGGCGCTATGACCAAACTCCACGCCCTCTTCATCGACCGCCTACGCCAGACCGAAGGTGCGCTACGTAAAAGCGAAGCGGAAAATCGTGCCATCTTGCAAGCACTTCCTGATGTCATGTTTCAACTCTCCCTGGACGGTCGCTTTCTACAGTATCATGCAGCAAATGACGCTGATCTTTGGCGCCCACCGGAAGAGTTTATGAACAAATCAATCTACGAAGTCTTCCCTCAAGCATCTGCAGACCAGATCATGACTTGCATAGACAATGCAATACGCACACAACAGATGCAAGAGTATGAATACGAGCTTCCATATCCAGAGGGGCCACACTATTATGAAGCACGGCTGGTGAGACTCAACGGAGATAAGGTGTTGGCTATCGTCCGTAACATCAGCGCGCAGAAGGCTGCAGAAGCAGCTCTGTGCGCTGAACGCAACTCACTGACAAAACGGGTCGAGGAACGCACCGCAGCCCTCTACGCTGCCAATGCACACCTTCTCCAGGCTCTCCAGGCACGGGACGAGTTTCTATCCAGTGTCAATCACGAGCTACGGACACCATTGACCCCAATCCTGGCATTTGCTGATCTGCTCGAAAATGAACACTACGGGCCATTGAACGATCACCAGAAACTGATCAGCGCCAACATCAAGAGAAGCGCGCAGGATCTACTGGAACTCATAAACACGATCCTTGATTTTTCGGATATCAAGGCTGGGGAATTATCTCTAGAGATCAAGCCATTCGATGTTAACGCCCTATGCCGCGCTAGTTTACACCACATCGAATCCGCCGCACGAAAAAAGGATTTGCGCATTTCATGCACACTTGACAGTGCTGTCACTTTCATTCAAGCTGACCCACGTCGTGTTAAACAAATGCTGGACCATCTCCTGAGTAACGCTGTCAAGTTCACTCCAGACGGCGGGGCCATCGGGCTGGATATCAATGGTGACATCACAACAGGCACGGTCCACTTCAGCGTGTGGGATTCGGGCATCGGCATTGACAACGCCCACCTCTCACAACTCTTCCAGCCTTTCAAGCAAATCCAAAACAACCCAACTCGCGGATACGAAGGTACAGGCATAGGACTGGCACTCGTACGTTACCTGGCAGAATTACACGACGGTTCCGTAACCGTTGAAAGTCAGCTAGGGCAAGGTAGCCGCTTTACGATTTCATTGCCGTGGAATGTTCCCGCGACACAAGCAGAGACAGAGGATTATCCCGAGCCTTCCACTGCGGTGACGACGCCATCCAGAACAAGCGAGAAACCACTCATTCTGGTGGCCGAGGACAATCCGATGAACCGTAAAGTCCTCTGCCATATGCTCAACATGGCCGGTTACGCCACCATTATGGCCGAAGACGGCGAGACAGCGGTTGAAGCGACACGCCAACACCATCCTGGTCTGGTGCTGATGGACATCCAGATGCCCGGTATGAATGGGCTGGAAGCCACACGCAGCATTCGGGCTGATAACGAAGTGGGGGATACGCCGATCATCGCCGTTACAGCACTAACCATGCCTGGCGACCGTGAGCGCAGCCTCGAAGCCGGTGTCAATCAATACCTCAGCAAACCTATGGATATGCAGCAGCTACTACAAATGATCGATGACATTCTGCACTCGTCGCCGGAAAGCAAAACCCAGGTATCCAACGAGGAAGATCCGCAGGACACGTAAATTGGCGTGGTCTGTATCTCGCGTGCTATGGGGAAAAGCGCAATCCGCATCGCCCTAAACAAAAACAAGCACCCTTAATGATGTCGATCAAATCTCCAACCCCAACCCTACTCGTGCCAGATTAAACACTTTGAAGGGCATCCGACCCACATCGACATCGAGTTCGGACTTGTCGCACACGGTGGACGTATTGGCAACATCGATGCGTGGCTTCAGCGCCAGGAGCGCGCGCTCCAACGCAGGTGCATCCAGACGCGCCATCAGCCCTTCGATCTCAACCATCAACGCACGGGCAGCTGCGATCCGTTCTTCAGTCTCTTGCGCTTTCTCTACGCTGATCAGCCCCACCTCGCGCTTGAGCCGGTTCAACCGGAAGCCAGACTCGTAAGTAACCTTCGCAATGGTGTCGCGGTCCATCCAGCGCGTTTCGTAAGAGAGGATGTGTTTCCAGGTTGGTTGCAGCAGCAGTTGACGATGGTCTTCCAGTGTCTCGGCGTGACGGATGTAGCCCACTTCGGCGGCGTGCTCGTAAGCCCGACTGCCGGGATCGAGGAAGGGCGCGAGCGGTGATGTGAACGGGATCAACCGACCATCGTCAAAGCGCGTCAAAAGCGTGCGGCAGTAATCTACCGTCTCCAGCGCCGAAGCCGGCGTCTGCTGCGCCAGCCCGATCATAAAGAAAAGGTCAAAGCGCTGTACGCCTGCATCGAGACACGCCGAAATCGTCTCTTCGATACCTTGGTTGGAATACCCCTTGCCCGAAGCGCGCCGCACCGCCGGATCATGCGACTCCGGAGAAAATTCCACCAGGAAATTCGGCAGCGCCGCCGCCAACTCCGCAATGTAGGCTCGGTCTACGGGATAGAAGAACTCCACGATGACCGCACCATCGAAGCCCTGCACAGCGCGGAAAAAGCGCCGCGCGTAATCCATCCCCGGCTGCCGCAAGTCGCCTAGGAGGAAGACCGGCGCGCGGCTCAACTTCCCCATCCGACGCACATCCTCCGCCAGCTTTTCCGGCGAACGGTATGCGGGCGCGGAACGCCCAGAGAGATGTCGCCCCGCGAAAGCCGAACCACCACAGATTGTGCAGTGCTGCGTGCAGCCTTTCACCGACAGCGCTGCCATAATCGGATATTCTAACCAATGGCTAAACGGTGCGTAATTGAGCAAATCGCGGTCGCGCACGACCGATCTGACCATTGTGTGATAATCAAGGATGAGATGATCCAGGTTGGTAGGGATGTAAGTGAGTGGATTGACGTGTACCGCTCCCTGGCGATCTTTCCACGTGAGATTGGGGACGTCTTGGGGCGTGGAGCCGTCCATAATGTGACCGAGCAGTTGCTCCAACGGAGCTTCCGTGGAATCCCCACGCAGCACGTAGTCGACAAACGGGTAGCGGATCAACTCCTCGTGAAAGTACGTCGCGGAGTAACCACCGAAGATGACGGGCACATCCGGGTGATAGACTTTGGCCAAGCGAGCTACCTCCAGTGCGCCGTGCGCGTGTGGCAGCCAGTGCAGATCGATACCAAACGCGCGCGTATTGACGGTTTCCAGTAGTCTCTCTGGCTTGAAACGCATCGAGCGTACCATCCGCGCAGCCAGATTCGCAATACGCACTCGGAATCCAGCCTGCTGCGCGTGCGCCATCAGCGTCGCAAAGCCGATAGGGTACATATCGAAGACCGGCGTCGAAGGCACCAGGTCCGAAATCGGCCCCCATAACGTCGCGCGCTCGCGGAAATCATAAACGCTTGGCGCATGTAAAAATACCAAATCGTACATGCTACCTCCTCAGAATCATTGGAGGGAGTATAACACAACATTAGAAATCTATTAGAAATGTTCCGCGATGATCGAATTTTCTTGACCATGATTTATTATATGCTACAATAATGACGTTGATCGTTAAAGGATCAATGACGATGGTATAAAGAATAATGTGGAAAAATAAACTTAGGGGGTAAATAGACATGGCTTTGTTGAATGATGAAATCGTAAAAAATGTGACCGAGATGTTGGCGGATCTTACCAGTGACGTGCAGCTTGTCGTTTTCACAAGCGAGAACGGCTGCGAATACTGCAAGGAAATCGTGCAATTGGCCGAAGAAATTGCGGCAACTTCGTCCAAGCTGACAACTGAAGTCTACGACTTCGACACCGCGTCCGATAAAGCTGCCTCATACAACATTACTATGGCTCCGGCAATGGTGATCGTTGGTAAGCGCGACTACGGGCTGCGCTATTATGGCATCCCCTCGGGGCATGAGTTCTCGACACTGTTGTACGGTATCCAGCGTGCCAGCCAGGGGGAACCGGACCTCGATCCTCAAACACTGAGTTACCTGAGCGAATTGGCCGAGCCGGTCAACATCCAGGTCTTCGTTACCCCTACCTGCCCATACTGCCCGCGCGCTGCCATCCTGGCCTACGATATGGCCGTGGCAAGTGATAAGGTCGTCGCCGATGTCGTCGAGTCAATGGAATTCCAGGAACTCGCCAATCGCTTTAACGTGATGGGTGTACCGCTGAATGTCATCAACGAGACCAGCCGGGTAGAGGGTGCAGCTCCGCCCAATATGATCGTCGATGCGATCAAGGCGGCGCTGGCCTAGCAAGCGACACACAACGTGAAGACGTGCGCCCATACTTCGCGCACACATTGATTCCAAGCCCGGCGTACCTTGCCGGGCTTGGTGATAAAACGATATGGAGGAAAAGCAATGTTTGACTTCACGCTAAATCCTGAATCATCTAAAAGCGAAATTAGCGGTGGGATGTACGATGTCGTCATCATCGGCGCAGGTGCGGCAGGATTGACAACCGCTATCTACACCGCGCGCGATGGACTGAAGACACTGATCCTGGAACGTGAGAGCGCCGGCGGCCTGGCGGCGACCACCGAGATGATTGAGAATTACCCAGGCTTCCCGGATGGCATCAACGGCGCGGAGTTGCTCGATCGGTTCCGGCAACAAGCAGAGCGCTTTGGCACGGAGATTGTCGAGTTCGACGAAGTGGTCCAGGTTAACCCGATCAAAGCGGGCGAAATCGAGATTCACACCGAAGGCGGGCAGGTCTACACCAGCAAAACTGTCGTCGTCGCCACCGGCAGCCAACCGAAGAAGCTCAACATCCCCGGAGAAAAAGAATTCTACGGGCGTGGTGTGTCATACTGCGCTACGTGTGACGGGCCGTTCTTCAAGGACAAGAACGTCGTCATCATCGGTGCGGGCAACTCCGGCCTGCAGGAAGGATTGCAAGTTCTTGAATACGCAAAACACGTCACCTTCCTCGAATTTTTGCCGTATACGCGCGCCGAGCAAATCCTGCAGGACCGTGTAAAGAACAATCCCAAGAGCACCCTCCTGTTTAACCAGCAGGTAACCGCTATCCAAGGCGACAAAACCGTGACCGGCGTTGTCGCGGTCGATCGGGAAACCAAAGAAGAACACATCTATCCTACCGACGGCGTTTTCATCTACGTGGGGTACTCGCCCTACAGCGCATTTGTGGCCGATCTGGTGGAAACCAACAAGTGGGGTTACATCTTCACAGACGAGAAGATGCAGACAAAAGTAGCCGGGCTATACGCAATCGGCGACGTACGCGCCGACAATCCAGCGCAACTCAGCGTCTCCGTGGGCGATGGCGCAAAAGCAGCCCTGGCAATTCGTGACTTCATTTTGGAACTTTGAGGAGGACTTATGAAACCCAACATCGGTGACGGCGAGCGGCTCATCCGCGCGATTCTCGGTATTTATGTGATGCTTCTGGGCTTTCTCTTTATCCAGGGCGTCGTCGGCATCATCCTGGGCATCCTGGGATTGATTTCCTTCGCAACCGGCGCATCGGGTTGGTGCGGCATCTATGCGTTACTCGGTAAATCTACGCTCAAGACCGAGTCTGACGAACTGGAGCAAACGGCAACGGAGGAAGAAGGGAAAGAGGAAGAATCGACAGACAGTCAACCAGAAGAGGTAGTTGATCCCACCGCGGACTAGTGATTACGCGACTAACGACTTCCCAGGAGGACACTTATGTTGATCAAAGACACTTCTCAAGTTCCAGCGCAAGTTGTGCAGGAAGGGATTGACCTTCGCTGGCTCATCGCCGAAAAGGAGGGCGCGCCAAACTTCGCCATGCGCCTCGTCACAATCCAACCCGGCGTCGTCTTCACACCACACCACCACCCCTACGAACACGAGATCTACGTGCTCGAGGGTACGGGCATCGTCACCAATCCCGATGGCGACGTGGGTGTGATGCAGCCGGGCATTTTTGTCCTCGTCCCGCCAGATGAAATTCACGGTTACCGGAACACAGGCGATCAGCCCCTCAAGTTCATCTGCATGATTCCCTTGCAACACTAAACAGGAGCTAACAATGGCAAACGTACAGGTCACCTGGATCGGCCCGGGAATGCGCCTGGTCGGCGACGTTGAAGATGGACCGAGCATTCTTCTAGACTCCAGTCACCCAGACTACGGCACCCACAGCGGCCCTGCACCTATGGAACTGCTGCTTTTGGGATTGGCTGGCTGCACGGCGATGGATGTGGTTTCAATCATGGCGAAGAAACGTCAACCGATGACCAATTTACAGGTTAAAGTGCAAGGAGAGCGTGCGGAGACGCATCCCAAAATCTGGACTAAGATTCACCTGGAGTACATTGCTTACGGAGAAGGCATCAGCGAGACGGCATTGGCACGCGCCATCGAGTTATCCGAATCGACCTACTGCTCGGCCAGCGCGATGCTGAGCAAGGCCGCTGAGATCACCAACAGCTATCGCATCGTCGAGACGCCCAATCCAAGCACACCAGGTACAATAACAGCATAACGTTCTTATGATGGAATGCGAACATCTTGTCCGCATCCGAAAGCAGACGGGACTTTTGCGATCCGAAGTTATTTTCACAAGTGCCGAAGCAGTTTAGTTTCATTTGCACGGATCAGCAAAGATGAAAGAAAAACTGGTTCACTTTATCAAAGAAGATGGACTGACCGTTCTGATCGTCGTTCTGATCGTGGCGGTCTATGCTTACCTGCGCACGCCGGGCGACGAATTCGCTTCATTGAACGAACTGGATGCCCAATTCGCAGCGGGACAGCCCACCATCGTTGAATTCTACGCCAACAATTGCAGTATTTGCCTCCTCAACAAACCCAAAGTCGATCAACTGGAACGTGCCCTGGCAGGCCAGGCGACCGTGTTACGCCTCAACGTGAAGGACAACGTCGGATTGGCGTTGGCTTCCCGGTGGGGCGTGGTTGGCACACCGACATTCTTCGTCCTGGATGGTGCGGGTAATGTGATCTACGCACGCGCCGGGGCGCCGGATATCGAGGGTCTAAAAGCCGCCGTCGTCACTGCACAACCTTAACTCTCCGTTTTATCTCTTACTGATCCAGTCGTATTTTTGCTAAACGCTTATACGCCTGTTAGATACCGGAATGGCTTTAGTTTTTTATGGCCGGATCAGTAATCCGCTGGCCATCCTTACGAAGGTCTAGGAGCGCTGAGAATGGATGAAACGCCGTTCCCTGTGTTGGTCCCGGGGCTACCGGAAACACCCTCCCATCCCCTGGCGCGGTACCGCGTGCCTACGCCAGTAGGATTTGCGCGCGCAGCGCTGGCGGATGTCACCGTGCCCGGCGATCTCGTCCTCGAGTTGGGCATCAACGAGGCCACGTATATCCGCGAAGCCCTGGACATGGAACGGCGCGTCCTGGGGCTCAACGTCAATCCACTGCCACTGCTCTGGGTCCAAAACGCACTGCAACCAGCCTCACTCCCTGAAGTGCAAGCAGCTTTCACGCGACTTGGCGACCTTCCCAAAGGTGCACAGCCCTTCGTCACTCACGTCCACGACCTCTATCTCAGCCGCTGTCCCACTTGCCAGTCTGATGGCGTGGCGGAATGGTTTGCCTGGGATCGTGATGCGCAACGCCCCTTCGCCAAGCGCGTACACTGTCCTCATTGCACCGAACCTCAAGAGGGCGAGGTAGACGCGCAGGACCACGCCCTTCTCGAACAGTTCAGCCCTCACTCCGGCCCGGCCTATCACATCGCATTGGGCCGCGCCGCTC
This sequence comes from Anaerolineae bacterium, assembly GCA_046260035.1. Classification (GTDB taxonomy): domain Bacteria; phylum Chloroflexota; class Anaerolineae; order B4-G1; family SLSP01; genus DSWT01. Next base: position 2,775 of record JBJYXQ010000403.1, on the reverse strand, counting down.
CCCTCGACGATCCCATCCGCGAGCGTGCCGCCGAACTGGTCGCGCTCTACACGCCGCGCAACCTTAGTCTGCTTATGGACATTATCCACCGGCTGCCACAAGCCTCCCCCACCCCAGCGATCCAGCGCGCACTCGCGCTACTCGTCCTCGAGGCCCTGGACTTGGGCTGCAGTCTGGTGCCCTACAACGAACCTCTCACCCGTCCACGCAGCCTACGACCGCCGTCGCGCTTTCTGGAAAACAACGTCTGGATGGTGATGGAAAAAGCAATCGAAGGCTACAGTGCGGCCACAACCGCGACCACAGGTATGGCAATCGACGCACCGGTCAGCGACACGGCAGTGGATGCTGCGCTGAGAGCACTGCAGGAAAGTCAGCCAGGTGCTTATTTACTTCTATCACAACCACTGCGTACCGTCGCGCCGGCCATCCCAAAGGATTCCATCGCCGCGCTGCTACTCCACCCCCAACCGCCGGATGCCACCTTTTGGGCACTTTCGGCACTCTGGGCAACCTGGCTCCGGAAAGACGAGCCCCACCCTGCGATACACACCTTCCTGAGTCGCCGCCGCCTGGAGTGGGAATGGTACCGTCGCAGCCTGACAGCAACGCTTAAACGCTTGGAACCACTGCTCAAGCGCGATGCGCCGCTTCTCATCGTGCTGCCGGAAGATGATCCTACGATGCTGGCACACATCATCGCAGCCACCGCGCAGGCCGGGTTCCACCTGAACCGTTGGATCGCCTGCCCGCCCTGGGGATACCGGCTGGCATTCCACAGCGGTAGTTCCAGCGCCGCACGTAAAACAGGTGACCAGTCGCTGCTCAAGGTCTTGCAGCGACGCGGCGAACCGACACAGAAAGCGCTTCTGGAGGCTGTCCACCTCATCAACGCTGGCAAAGCTGCGCCAGATCATGTGGACGCGCTATCGCTCCTGAGCCAAGATCCAGCCTTCACCTCCCTCACGCCACAGATGGTGTGGATCAACACATCGGTCAGAGCCGCCAGACCCCTGGCGGACCGGGTTGAGGAAAGCGTGCTGCGCCTGCTGCAGTCACAGGAAACGTGGACGCACGCCGCACTGGAAAGCGCCGTGTACGCACAATATTGCGATGCGCTTTCGCCCGAACCGGCGCTGGTTGCAACGTGCATCGCGGCCTACACAGACGCTGATGCACAGGATGTTCTACGGTTGCGAGCTGAGGACATGCCAGCAGCGCGTGGTGCCGAGACACGCCAGATGCGCGGACTGCTGCGTCAATTAGGAGAAAGGCTGCACTTCGACGTGAGCCAAGATGAAGCCAGGAATATCGTGTGGGCCGATGCAGGGGCCCCATTGTACCAGTTCCGCTGCACGACGACGGCAGCGTTGGGGCCACATCTGCTTGCGGCGCAAGCACCGACGCCCGCGCGCCGCCATCTGGTGCTCCCCGGAGGACGGGCAGCACTGGCAGCCCTCAAACTCAAGCGTGATCCACGTCTGCAACAGTCGGTCGAACGCGACCACTGGGTCTTTATTAAATTCCGTCATCTACGACGCATGGCGGCCGAGATCAACCAGCGCTCCGATATCGAGGTCTATCTGGGGCTCGATCCGATTGTCGAACAGGCACAAGTACAAATCCCCCTGCCATGGCAATAAAATAGTAGGCGTTAGCCCGTAGGCGGCAGACAGGGAGAATCACCTCTGTCGAGGTAATAAAAACGGCCCCAACTATGGGGGCCGTTATTTCTTCTCGCTCGGACCGGTCTCCTGACCGCGCCTGCAGGTGCAAAAGCTGCCACAGCAACTCGCTTGCCTTCAGATTTGGAATCCCCCGCGCGCAGGAATGATCTTCTGCTGATATCCCTGGATGTATGCAAACAGGCGATGCTTCAAGCCGAGCCACAGTTCAGAAGCCAGGAAGTCCTTGATGATCTGTATATCCTCGCTCACAAATCCCATGCTGATTTGCGGCCATGCGCCATAGACTGTGTACCAGGCGTCGCTCAACTGAAGCCCTGCATCCTGCAAGATGGTGGGAAACTCCTGTGAGATAAACGCGAAGTACTTCTTTTCGTTTCCAGGCTTGATATCCCAGGTCATCATCAGCTTGACCGGCGTATTCATCATAACCTCATCCAGAAAGAACCGTTGAACGTCCCTGGGCCGTGATGCCCACGGCCCAGGGACACAAACCCATATTACTAATAGTTCCTAAGCACCAATGGCAGGTAGAGGTAGTAATCAGACATTACGATGGTGAAGGTAACCGGAACGAGTACTTCAGCCTCATCCTCATCGTTGCTGAGAATACGTAGCCAGCCGTTGTAAGTTCCCTCCGTGAGTCCAGTCGGATCGAAGTAGACGGTGACATCCGTGCTCCCACCTGGAGTGGTCACTTGTGGCAAGATTACCGTTTCGGGATCTCCACCGCCAACCGCGATCTTCAACCAGGTGGCCTCAGTCGGCGTCATCACCTCAACACTCCAGAGCAGGTCTGCATTCCCCTCGTTACTCACCGTCAAGGTATCCTCAACCACCGTTGTTGAACCTTCGTCGGCGGATTGAATTGGATTGGCGGGAGTCCACGCGATCTCCGGAGAGGTAGCGATCTGATACCAGACCGTCGTCGTATTACTGGAGGTCAGCGGCGCCTCATCCGTCCTACCTTGAGCCTGATTCTGAATCGTATCACCGGCAGCCAACCCAGTTAATACACTCACCTGGATGACAATCTGACGGCTTTCACCGTTCGCTAGATCGCCAAGCTGGCAAGTGACGGTACCGCCAG
>JBJYXQ010000402.1:0-4038 GCA_046260035.1 Anaerolineae bacterium | reverse complement strand
AGTGCGCGTGGCCTCCGGGGGCGTGAACATGGCCATGGGCCAGTTCCTCTTCCGTCGCCGTCTGCACGTCCATCACCTCAACATCGAAGTGCAAGGTGACATCGGCCAACGGGTGATTCATATCCAGGGTGACCTGGTCGCCGACAATCTTCGTCACGGTAGCGAGGCGTACCCCGGCGGAAGTCTGAACGTGAAACTGCACGCCCAACTGAACTTGTGCATCGTTTGGGAAAGCGGAGCGGGAGACTGTCTGAACGAGGGCCTCGTTTCTGACCCCGTATCCATCTTTAGGAGCGACGGCCACTGCGAGTTTGTCGCCTACCGCCTTGCCTTCCAACGCATTCTCAAGACCGGGAATGATGTTGCTCGCGCCGTGCAAATAAGCGAGTGGTTCCTTGCCCGCAGAACTGTCCAATACTTCACCAGCGTCATCCTTCAACGTGTAGTGAATGTGTACGACTTTGCCTTCTGTGATATTCATGATAGTCCTTTCGTTCAGAAGTTGAGAGTTATATAGAAAACGATCACCATTATCACACAAAATCCGCAGAAGCCAAATCAGTGCACAATCACACTCTCAATTCCTAAAATCTCGCCGATCTCCTTGATCGTCGCCGCGTGGTGCCCTACTCCAAGCGCAAAGTGGTGCGTGGGGCCTTCGGCGAGCCAGTATTTGAGGAAGGTGACGGCGTCCGGTTTGAAAACGCCGCGCGTGTTGGTGTTGCCCGTCGCCGGGATAAGGCCGCGGACGGATTCGCCCTCGGCGATGACGAACTTGAATTTGCCCTCGTAGGTCGACGTGATGCCGAACATCGTGATAGGACCGGCTTTGATCTGGAATTCGACGGACGCGCCGAAGCCAGGCTTGCCGTGATACTTCGTCAGACTGCGCAACACAGGCTTGCCCTCGGCGATGGCAATGTGATGCGGCCCGTCGTGGCCCACGAGGATGAAGTTCTCCTTGAAGTCCAAGGGATGGAACTCCGCGAAGCTACCGCCGATACCCAACCGGTCCATGATCAGCATCGCCACGCACGTTTTGAGATCGGATTCGCCGCACATCGGGAAACCCGCCGCACAAAGCAACGAGTTGCCCACGATAAGGCTGGCGGCAGCACGCTCTGTGGCACTACCCGGCTCACCCTTGTAGTAGTAGGCCAGGCCGTCCAGATCGAATTCTGCCAAAAACTTGTCCAGCGCGACCGCCATCCGCGCCGCGTGATAGAGGTCTTCGTCGGTCAACTTGCGCGTCAGAGGATCGGATTCCGGCTCCGGCGTGTCGAACATCGCCAGAATTTGCGCGGACTTGGCAGCGACGTCGTCTGCGGTGACGGTTTTCTCCAGACGCACCAGGTCATCGACCTCGGTCTGCACGATGTGCAGGCCAAAGGCGGCGGTGAAAGCGGTAGGATCGCTGTGCATATCGAGCATCGCCTCGATGGGATGTCCGAAATGCCCGATGCGTGCGCCTTTCAGGTCGTGGAGCACGCGGGCGATGTTGCACCAACGCGCGATCTCAGCCTGCGCTGCGGTATCATCGTGCAACGTGCCGATGATGGTGGGCGGTACGCGCTTGCCCATTCGCACGGCCACGCCCGCAAATTCCGGCAGGGAGCAGATGTTGTCATTGCAAAGCTGCATATAAATCGTGGCGTGGGCGTAGTCCATTTGCGCGAGGGGTTGCAAGGCCACCAACACCACGGGGACGTCCAGTTCGCGAATAAGGATACCGAAGGTGGCGGATGTGGCGTAGGTCAGCATATCACAGAAAATGAGGTCGAGGTCGGCGGCCTTCATCTTCTTGAGGACAGCGTAGGCCGCGTGAGCGTTATCCACCATCCCAAAATTGACGGCATGAACGTTGTTGGCCCGCACCTGCTGCTCGAAGACAGCCAGATACCCCAGCAATTCCTCTTTCAGACCGGGGAACTGGCCCCAGTACACGTCGAAGCCAACGCCAAACAGGCCAACGTTAGCCGCTAGAGATTTCCGGAGATGTGCGCACATCACGTGCCGTCCTGTTGATCTTTGCGCTTGCGATGCAGCCAACTCGCGCCGAGTATCGAGGCCGCGACTGTCCCTACCACCGAGGTGATGGCGAGCGCCTTCTTGGGCCAGTTGCGCTTTTTTGTCTCAATGGATGGTGACGTTGGCGCATCCGCGTCCGGCAGTATTGCATCCGGCACTGCCACCTCATCTTCAGCAAAGAGAGGAACCGGTGCGCCAATAGCCTCCACACGTGGCAGCTCAGGCAGAGGCATAGTGTCCTCCTCGGCAGGTAACGCGGCCCGCTTACGCAACGAACCGAGTTTGAGTGCGTAGACGTGGGTGAATTCGGCGCCCAGCAGGAAAATCTGCGCCGAGTAATAGATCCAGACCAGCAACACGACCAGCGATCCAGCAGCGCCGAAGATGGAACCGATGTTGCTCAAGCGCATGTACGCACTGATGACGATCCGGCCCACATTGAACAACAGTGACGTCACCACCGCACCGATAAGCACGTCGCGCCACGCAATCTTAACCTGTGGCAGAAGTTTGAAGATGATGGAAAATAGTACCGTCAGCATACCCAGCGAGACGAGGAAATTGCGCGCCTGCGGCAGACTCTCCAGGTCGAAGTACTCCGTGATTGCCGTGATGACAAGTTCCGCAAACAGCGCGAGCAGCAACAGCGCCCCTACCCCAAAGACCATCGCAAGCTGTAAAAACCTTTGTTTGACAAAATATACCACGCCATTGCCGGAACGGGTCGGCGCATGCCAGATGGTATTGAGCGTTCCCTGGACATGGTGGAACAATCCGCTTGCGCCGTACAGCAGCGTCACCAACCCAACGACGGACGTGAGAATGCCCGAAGCAGGATTGCCGAAATTGGCAAGCATCGTCTCAATCATCTGCGCGGCTTGCGAGCCCACGAGATCCCCAAGCTGATGGGCGATTTCGGCCTGTGCGGTACGTTCGCCCAATACCAGCCCGATGATGGCAATGATGATAATCAACAGCGGTGTCATCGAGAAAATCGCATAATAGGCCAGCGCCGCCGCCAGCCGCGTCGCGTTGTCATCAGTCCAGGCTTGAGCTGTCCCCCTGAGAAGATCAAAAATCGCCCTCAAGCTCCGACGCCACCAAACGGTGCGGCTACTAGCCGTGCGCTCAGTCACCGATTCGTTCATGCGCTTATTCGCTCATCCGTTCTTTCGCCCCGCGAGGATGATGTGGTGATTCACGAACGTCGCTTCCGGCGTGCCGAAGCTACGCGGTTGCAGCCATTCGACAGCAGCAGGCGGCGCGGCAGCGACCAACGCCTCAAGACACGCCTTCGTGCTGGACAGCACACTCTGCGTTGTCGTCCACTCGTCGAAACTATGGGACTTCGTGAGTGTTTCGACGCTCTCTAGCGTCAGTCCTGCTTCCGCGAACGCCGCGCGCCACTCGGTCTCGGTGAGGGCGTGATTGTGGCTCGGATCGCGCAGCTTCTCGAAGGCTTCCACGTACCCGCCAATCACCGGATCCTCCGGCATCTGCTGATCTTGAATGAGCACCAATCCGGCGGGCCTGACCACGCGTGCGGCCTCCTTGACGAACTTCGCCACGTCGTCGAAGTGATGCGGCGCGATGCGGCAGGTGACGAGGTCGAAGGAATTGCTGTCGAAGGGCAGGTTCTCGGCGCGCGCCTCCTTGAATTCGACGTTGCGCACGCCCTTGCCGGTGATGTGCGCCTCTGCAGCTTTGAGCATCTGCGGCGTGATGTCGCTGGCGACGACGCGCGCGACGTGCGGCGCGAATTTCAACGCCGTGTGTCCCCCACCCGTCGCCACGTCGAGGACGTGCCAGTAGGGCCGTGGCTGCGCGAGTTCGAGCAGGCGATCCAGGTCCGCGCCTTTGGCGTGCGTTTGGCTGGTGACGTAGTTTTGCGCGTGCGCGCCGAAGCGCTGTTGAGAGAGAGAGCTGTTGGTCGTCGCATTTGCTTTAGGATCCAACGAATGAACTTTCTCTGCAGCCACAACTCGCTTACTATAAGGTACGTAGTAGATG
>JBJYXQ010000401.1:0-12510 GCA_046260035.1 Anaerolineae bacterium | reverse complement strand
CGTCCTGTAATTCTTTGCCGATGCTGGTGAAGTAGGCATTGTAGCCGGTGACGCGCACGAGTAGGTGACGGTAATCCTCTGGGTGTTGCTGCGCGTCACGTAGCATGGCTGCATCTACCATATTCACCTGCAACGCCGTGCCGCCGTTTTCGGTGTAGCCGCGCAGGAACGCTTTGAATTTTGCTTGATGCTCTGGATCGCGTAGGAGCGATGGGCTGAACGTCATCGTGTGGCTGCCGCCGTTGGGCAGCAGATTGACGAAGTCGTCCCAATCGCCATTTGGTCCGTGCCCGCCGAGGGCTTTGCCCACGGAATTGACGTTAGCCGTTGGCCCGTGCGTGTCCGCGCCGTTGGACGGGCACAGCGCATTGGAGAGGAACTTACCCTTAGGCCGCCCGTCGGGGCTGGCGGGCAGGATGAAACTGTCGGCGATCCAGTAATTCCAACTCAGCATCCCGGGACGGTACTGCGCGTCAGTAGCCTCGGTTTTGTGCTTCCAGGTTTCTTCCGTCCACAAGTCCATCACTTGGCGAGCCAGCGCGTCGGCAGCGGGATCGTCGCGCCCGTACTTGGGCGCTTTGCGCAGCGCGCGCGCCTGGAGGACGGCGTGGCCTTCCCAGTTGTCGCGTAGCGCCTGGATGAGTTCCGCCATCGTGCAGGCTTTTTCGTCAAAGACAAGGTGTTTGATCGCCAGTAGTGAGTCCACCGTCGTTGCATAAGTCACGGCCTCGATGGTGATGTACGCCAGTTCCGCACCGCCCTCGGTGACGTCAAGGCCCTTTTCGGCGCATCCGCGCACCAGGCACGAAAGGTATGGGGTGGGGGAGAAGCGCGCGCGGAGGGCATCCGTGCGGTTGTAGAGTGCCACGCTCTTTTCAATGATGAAACGGGTTTGTATGGCGTAGGCGTTCCAGAATTGCTCCCACGTCGCGAAGGTTGTTGGATCACCGGTATTGGGTCCGCTGCGGGTGATAGGTTCGGTTGTGCCCGTCATCGGGTCGGTGAAGGGCAGCAGGTCGTAGCCGCCGGTGAGTGCCAACTCGACGGCTTTTAGCAAATTGAGGTTGTTGTCCACTGTGCCGGAACGGTCGTTGCCGGCCATCGTGTTTTCCAGGCAGCCGACCGGCGCGTAGTCGTGGACGTTGCCAGGATGGATGAGATGTTCAACGCCGGACTTGCGCGCTTGCAAGAGCAGCCCTGCCATTGAGCGCTCGTCGAAGTTGAGGAGGAACGGTGCGCCCTGGCTGTCGGCGATCATCGCTACCACTTTGTCCAACAATGCATCAGGCGTGCCGCGATGCAGGCGTACGTTGGGCTTGGGTTCGAGGATGGGTGACATCTCGTCCAGCACCTCGAGCATAGCGAAGGTGAGATCGTTGGTCAAGTCGATGCCATCCGCGCCCATCCCGGAGAGTGTGAGTAGCTGCCCGTAGCCCGCCGTGATGCCCTGGTTGCCGCCGGTGCGGATCATCGCGTCGTAGGCCGTGTTGCAATGGACCCAGAAGCATTTGAGGATTTCTTTGCCGAAGTCTCGGTCCATCCCTTCCGCCAGCGATTTCTGCCAGAACGGGAAGAGGTACTGGTCGATGCGTCCGAAGGAGACGCCGGGGCCGGGATAGTTCTCGTCGCTCATCACAAGCATGTGCGTTAGCCAGAGGGATTGCACCGCTTCCCAGAACGTCGTCGCTGGCTCCCAGGGGACGCGTTGTAGAATCGCTGCCATCTGTTCGAGTTCGTCGCGACGGATGGGATTAGCCTCTTCTGCGGCAAGTCGCGTGCAGAGGGTTGCGTACCCGGCTGCCACATCTCGGGCCATCGTGGACGCGGTAAGCATCGCGCGAAGCTGCGCGCCTTTCGCGCCGTGCTTGTTGGCTTCCGAAAGGACGGCGTAGTGCGCCTCGATGTCGGCGTGGACAGCCTGCCAGCCGTGATTGAGGATGTGCGCATAATCGGGAATGAGGTGCCCGCTTGTTGCACCGCAGTTGCCATAGCCGTGATCGTGGAATGCTTTGATGGCAGCGCGCGTGCCGTTTTTTCCGTAGATGAGGCGTTTGTAATCCCGTGCCTCTTTCTTGTTGAGGCAAGTGGATGTCATCACGTTGAAACGCCCGCCCGCCAGTAAGTCGCCGGGCAGAATTTCTTGAGGGAGGTAATGTGCCATGACCTCACGGTTGAACCACGCTTTGCGTTCCGGGAGGGACCATCGCCAGAAATCAGGATGCAACGTCACGGGTCGTGCCGTCTGTTGGAAGCTGGAACGGAAGGTCTGGAAGAAGGCGTAAGTCTCTGGCACGATGTAGAATGAGATTTCTTCGTATTGGAAATCCCACGGCGTTCCGGTGCTCCAGGCGGTCATCTCGTTGTTCCAGTGACGTTCGACACCCTGGAAGTAATAATCCCGCAACCATTGGATGCGTGGGGATAGGTTCTTGGGTTGTTTGATGCGGTATTGTGGCTGCTCAAGGGTCGTTGTGCTCATTTTGCCCTCCAAAGTCCTTCGTGTCGTTTTGCTAGATGCCTGTTAGCACTGCTTCGATGTGCTCTAGCGCCCAATCGATGTCCTCTTGCTGGATTACCAATGGGGGTGCGAAGCGGATAACGTGGTGGTGTGTCTCTTTGCATAATAGGCCCCGGTGCATCAGTGCCTCGCAGAAGCGCCGCGCGCCGCCGGCTTCGGGGTGCAGTTCCACGCCGATGAAAAGGCCCTTTCCACGGACTTCTTTGATGTAGGGACTCTTGATCGCGCGTAACTGATCGAGTAAATACGTGCCCATTTTGGCTGAATTCTCAATCATCCCCTCTTCTACAAGGACTTTGAGGGCCACACGTGCAGTCGCGCAGGCCAGCGGATTGCCGCCGAAGGTACTACCGTGGTCGCCGGGCTGGAACACACCAAGCACCTCTTTGTTCGAGAGTACTGCCGAAACGGGATAGAAACCGCCGGAGAGCGCCTTGCCAATGAGCGTCAGATCGGCTTCAATACCCTCATGTTCTTCGGCTAGAAATTTGCCGGTACGCCCCAGGCCGGTCTGGATTTCGTCGGTGATCATGGCGATGTCGTGTTCGGTGCAAATACGGCGCACATCGCGCAGATAGCCTTCCGGCGGGACGATGATGCCAGCTTCGCCCTGGATTGGTTCGAGCATAAAAGCGACGGTGTTGGGCGTAATCGCCGCCTCCAATGCTGCCGCATCGCCAAAGGGGATAATGACAAAGCCGGGCGTGAAGGGCGCATACCCATCGCGGTATTGTTCTTCGGTGCTAAAGCCTACGATGGTGATCGTGCGTCCGTGGAAGTTGTTGGCGCAGACGATGATCTCGGCCTTGCCGTAGGGGACACCTTTGTCCTGATACCCCCATTTGCGCACGGCTTTGATGCATGACTCTACGGCCTCTGCACCGCTGTTCATCGGTAGCACCATATGTGAGTTGGTCAATTCGCATAGATCTCTGTAAAGTAGTCCCAGTTGATCGTTATGGAATGCTCTCGAGGTCAATGTTAGCTGGTCGAGTTGCTCGTGTACCACTGCCGCGATTTTAGGGTGGCAGTGTCCCTGGTTCACCGCCGAGTAAGATGCGAGAAAGTCAAGATAGCGATTGCCTTCAACGTCCCATACCCAAATTCCCTGACCTCGGGTGAGAACGACTTCCAGGGGTTTGTAGTTTGTTGCGCCGTACTTTCTTTCCAGCGCGATGTAATCACGTGATTTCACAACGGCCTCCTTAATTGGTCAACGGATTGAACGGGTGAGATGAAATAGTTCTGATATAGATAATACCGCTGTTTACCCTCTGCCGTCTACTGTATACCGTCTGTGATTGATTGGAGAAAGGTTATGCTATTATAGCATTCGTTGCCGTTTCGACGAAGTCGGCTATAATGGATGTACGGAATCGGATTCTCTGGACGAGTTCAATTGAGGTAAGATCACATGGACGGTGTCAAGGTGCTTTTTTTGGCTGCTGAAGCCACCCCTTTTACGAAGGTGGGTGGATTGGCAGACGTTGCCGGTGCGCTTCCTAAAGCTTTGCGCCACTTGGGCGTTGATGTTCGCGTGGTTATTCCCCGCTATGGCGCTTTGCAGGGTACGGGTCACAATTTCCGCCGGGTGGGTTCGTTGGCTGTACCTATCGGATCGGGAGAGGAGCACGCTTTGCTCCTGGAGACCGATGCGGATGGCGTGCCGGTCTACCTGTTGTGGAACGATCAATATTTCTCCAATCGTGAGCGCGTCTATGGTTTCAACGATGATCCGCAGAGATTTACGTTTTTCTCGCGTGGTGTGATCGCGATGCTGAAGATGCTGGACTGGCAACCAGAGGTGATCCATGCGAACGATTGGCACACGGCCCCTGTTTTGGCATGGCTCGATGTGTACGGGCGTTCTCAACCGCTCTACCGTGATCTTGCCAGGCTTTTTACCATCCACAATCTTGCCTACCAGGGCATCTGTGGTCGTCTAATCTTGACCTTCGCGCAGATGGAGAAGTTACCTCACCTGTTAGGGGAAGTGCCGGGGCAGGTCAATTGGATGGCTCAGGGCATTTCGCATGCCGATCTTATCAGCACCCTTAGTCCGACGTATGCCCGAGAAATTGTTGATGGGGAAGCGGGGACCCCGTTGTCGGAGTTGTTACGCGAGCGACGTGACCGTATCTTCGGCATTCTTAGTGGTATCGATACGGATTTGTGGGATCCGGCGACGGATGGGGCGTTGGCGCAAACCTTCGATTCCAAGACGTTGAGGATGCGGGCTGTGAATAAGAGTGCCTTCCAGCGTGAGGCGCGCTTCTCCGTTAGCTCGGAGACACCGTTGTTTGGCATGGTGACGCGCCTGGATGACACCAAGGGTTTGGAGTTGGTTGTCTCGGCGATCGAAATGTTGCTGCGGCGTCAGGACGCGCAGTTTGTGATTTTGGGAACCGGTGAAGAAACATACGAAGACCAGTTCCGAGCGTTGCAGGCCCAGTTCCCTAGCAATGTGCGAGCTTTTATCAAATTTGATGATCGTTTGGCGCGACGGATTTACGGGAGCGTTGATATTTTTCTCACGCCGAGTCGTGCTGAACCATGCAGTATCGGGTTGATGTCGGCGATGCACTACGGTGCGGTGCCCGTAGTCCACGTGACGGGTGGTCTGGCAGATACCGTTATCGATGCGGATGTTCATGCAGATCGAGGCGTTGGGTTTGCCTTCGATGCATATTCTGCCGCAGCTTTATTGGGCGCGATGGAGCGTGCATTGCGCGCTTTTAGAAATAAGCCGCGCTGGATGGCTATTCAGCAGCGCGCAATGGGACGCGATTTCTCTTGGGATGCTTCTGCTCGTGCTTATGTCGATCTCTATCAACGTGCTTTGGCCTTGCATCGGGCCATTTAAGACTCCAATATCTATGTTCTGCGCCGCGCAGGGCCGACATACGTTGGCCGTGCGCTTTTTGTGTGGGGCGTTACTTTAATGTGTTAAGTGAGGACGCTGTATGATAAAGGCAACTGGAAATGGCAAGCCATTTTTGTGTATCCATGGGCATTTCTATCAACCGCCACGGGAGGACCCTTTTACCGGTGAGTGCCGTTCTGAGCCTTCTGCTGCACCATTTTTAAATTGGAATGACAGGGTGACGGCTGAATGCTATACACCCAACGCGGCAGCCGGTAACTTTGCGCGGGTGAGTTTTAATCTTGGTGCCACACTGGCGCGCTGGATGGATGATAGTGTCCCTGAGACTTATCAGCAGATCGTTGGCGCGGTCGGTCAACACCAGCAGCGTTATGGGGTGCCCAATGGTATTGCGCAATCTGTCCACCATACGATTTTACCACTGGCGCGTGGGCGGGATAAGCGTTGTCAAATTCACTGGGGAATTGCCAGTTATGTGCATCGTTTTGGCGCTCAGCCAGATGGCATCTGGCTTCCGGAGATGGCCGTCGATTACGAGACGTTGGAGACGGTTGCCGAAGCAGGACTTTCCTTTGTCATCCTCTCTGGTGAGCAGGTGCATGGGGACCTCTCTCGAGGCGCTGGTCCGTATCGGGTTCAGCTACCGCGCGGGCGTTCAGTTGCAGTGTTTGTCCGTGATCGCGATCTCTCAAACCACTTTTCGTTCGATATGCCGAAGCCGGAGTTTGCGCGTCCATTGATTAACGAGCATCTGGCTCGCTTTGCTCCTGGCGCGCTGACGCTCATTGCTACAGATGGCGAAACCTTTGGTCATCATCAGAAACATGGGGTGCAGGTATTGGAAGCTTTGACGACGCCTCGCCCTTCAGATGCATATGAGATCACGACCCTGGGGCGTTATTTGCGCGAGTATCCGCCGCAGACCGATATCGAAATTGTAGAGAATACCGCGTGGAGTTGCGCGCATGATTTGGGGCGCTGGGCTACCGGTTGTCACTGCACGCCGGGCTGCGGGCAATGGAAAGGTGCGCTGCGTCGCGCGCTTGACAATCTGTCTCGTGACATCGATGAGATTTATGCCGAGATGATGCGACGCCGGAATCTTGCGCCGTGGAGCCTGCGGGACGACTATATTCGCGTGTTGCTGCGTCAGATTAGCGGTCCAGATTTCCTGACGGAGTACCACCTGGGCTATCTGACTTCCGCGGCGCAGCAACGATTACTGGATTTACTGGAGGCGCAGGTCTACCGGCAGCGTATGTTCGTCAGTTGTGCTTTCTTTTTCGAAGACTTGGAACGTATTGAGCCACGCTACGCGATTGCTAATGCTGTGCGGGCGATGATGCTGATCTCGAATGTGACCGGTGACAATCTCATCCGTGCTTTCCGACGTGATCTGCGTATCGCGATAAGTCCGGGTACGGGTCGTACGGGGGCTCAGATACTTGACGAGATTTTGGATGAGGTGTGTCACGATAAAGAGGAGGCTGCTTCCGAGGCAGATGCACCCGCCGATGCATCGAAAAGCGTTTTGGACGATGCGTGCGAGAGACTCGCGACGCACATGCCTGCTTATGCCGCTGCTGCGCAGTAGATTGTGCGGCGGAAGAAAGAAATGTTTTTTTACTGGAAGTTCTATCAGACTGTTATTACAAAGTGTAGATATTTCGCGTAGTCATAAAGCGCAATGAGAAAATGCTCATTTCTGTTTTCTTGGAAATAAAAAATGACTATGCGAAAACTCGGTTTGGTGTATGAGTAAGCATCCTGTTTCCAAGTCAAATCCTGTGCGTGGTTTCTTTACGCTGCTGCTGTTAGCGATTCTTCTTTTCGCAGCGTGGATACGCACCTATAACCTCAATTGGGATGAGGGGACACATCTTCATCCTGATGAGCGGTATCTTACGATGGTCGTCAGCGCTATTCAGTTCCCCGAGAACCTAGCCCAGTATTGGAACACCGATGAATCTCCGCTAAATCCGGTAAACAAAGGCTATACGGGTTATGTCTATGGTACGCTCCCTCTCTTTATAACACGGGTTGTTGCAGGGTGGGTGGACCAAGCATGCGTTACCCCACCTAATCCAGCCGGAGTCTTGTTGCGCGCGGTACTGCTCAATGACGCTGCTTCGTGCTATGAAGGGTACTATATCAGTTATGGCGGTATCCATTTTGTGGGCCGTGCGCTTTCAGCGCTAGTGGATCTGGCAACGCTGGTTGCTCTGGCACTGCTTGCGCGTGCGCTGTACGGCAATAAGACTGCACTGCTCGCTGCTGCGTTGTACGCCTTTGCCGTTTTACCCATTCAGCATGCACACTTTTTCGTAGTCGATAGTTTTGCCACGGTGTTTGTCGCCTGGACGTTGTGTTTCGCCGTATATGCTGTCCGCTACAAGCAACCCTGGATGCTTTTGCCGGCAGGATTCTTCACCGGCCTGGCTGTCGCTTCGAAGATCAGCGTGTGGCCACTGGCTGGTATCGTCGGATTAGCAGCATTGCTACATTGCGAGACATCAGATGACGGGAAAACACGCTATCGATTCGCGTTTTTGTCTACATCGATCGTTGCGGTGGTTTTCTCCGGTATCCTGGCAGCGTTAGCATTCCGCATAGCACAGCCCTATGCTTTTACGGGACCGGGCTTCTTCGGCGTTCGGATCAACGAGTCATGGATGAGTACCATGCGGGATGCTCAAGAAATGGCCAGTGGCCTACGCGATGTACCATTCGGTCACCAATGGACGGCGCGCGCACCCATCATTTTCCCTTTGCGCAATATGCTATTCTGGGGTATGGGACTTCCACTCGGCATTGCGGCCTGGGCAGGGTGGGGCGCAATAGCCTGGCGGCTTGTGCGCAAGCGAGAATGGCAGCACCTGCTTATCTGGGTATGGGGAACGCTCTTTTTCTTGTATCAAGCTACGCTTTGGGTCAAATCGATGCGCTATCTGCTGCCTGTATACCCCGTTTTCACAATCTTTGGCGCATGGGTACTGATGGGTGGGACAAAGTGGGCGTGGTCACAGCGGCGTTCGGCGCCGGGAACGCTTCTCTGGCGTAAGCTGGTCCGTGGTCTGTTGCTGGTCTTACCGGGTGTGGTTTTAGTGGGGACACTGTTATGGGCATTGGCGTTTCTTCAAATCTACAACCGCTCACTTACCCGCGTCGAAGCCTCACGATGGATGTACAATAACATTCCTACGGCCGCAACGGCGCATACTGAAAGCGGTATCAACATCCAGATTCCTGTTCAGCCAAACACGGTCTTGAGCGACCTCGCGCCAGTGAGTCTTACGTCGTTTATGCCAGAGACCGACAGCGTCGTAACTTATCTCACACTCAACAAAGTTTTCACACCCGAGAAAATCGGGGAGCGCCGCTTGCGTCTGGCACTGATGACAGATGCTTATGGAACAGAAGTACTTGCTGAGACGACTGTCGACTTCACTATTCTAACGAGTGATATGTACGTTATCGAGGCACCGCTGTCCGATCCAGTAATGTTGGAAGGGGGTAAACAAGTTTATCTTGGGATCACTCTGCTAGAAGGTGAGATGATACGGCTACAAACATCAGTCATCGCCAATGAGCATTGGGATGATGCGCTCCCACAACGTATCGATGGTAAAGACGCTTTCGGCAACTGGTATCGCGGTTTGACTTCTAGTTTGCCTGACGGGCAGATGCATGTATACGACAACGATACACCTGAGAAGCGTACTGCGCTTTTCAATTGGCTGGACGAAACCGATTACATTGTGCTGTCTAGCAACCGAGCGTACGCGTCGATTCCACGGTTGTCGATGCGCTATCCGTTTACCACAGCCTATTACAAGGCGCTATTCGATGGCAGCCTCGGTTTCGAGTTGCGGGCGGAATTTGTCTCTTACCCGGCGTTGGGACCCTGCCAGTTCCCTGATCAGGAAATTCCCTTTGCGTTGCAGACACCACGCTACACGAACGCGCGACCTTGCCAGATCTCATTTCCGGCAGCCGAGGAAGCCTTCAGTGTTTACGATCACCCGACAGTATTAATCTTCGCCAAAACCGACGCCTATTCACGGTCGCTGGCAGAATCTGTATTGCCGCTTTCCCTACTAAGTGATGTCCGTTGGATGACGCCGCTTGAGGCAACGCGCAATCGTGAAGCGAAATCTCTCAGCTTGCTAATGACACCAAGTATGCGCGCTGATCAGGAAAGCGGCGGAACCTGGTCGAGACTCTTCAATCGAAACGCACCACAAAACCGCTCACAGATTCTCGCCGTGATCGTGTGGTGGTTCTTTTTGACAGCACTCGGCCTTATCGCGTTCCCGTGGCTATACTATGCTTTCCCTGCCCTGCGTTATCGTGGGTACGGGCTGGCGCGTGCTGTAGGACTGCTGGCGTGGTCCTATACTGCCTGGTTGCTATCGAGCCTACATCTATTGCCACATACCACGCTACTCCTATGGGTTGTGTTCATATTCTGGGCAGCACTCGCTGGGTGGTTCGTCTATAAACGGCGAGACGTTTTCCGTGCATTCTTCCAGGAACACTGGCGTGATTTGCTGCGCGTGGAAATCCTTTTCGCTGTGTTGTACATCGTATGGGTATACGTACGCTTCCTCAATCCAGATTTGTGGCACCCCATCTCCGGCGGCGAAAAGCCGATGGACTTTGCTTATCTCAACGCTGTGATCAAATCAACCTGGTTCCCGCCCTATGACCCCTGGTTTGCCGGCGGGACGATGAACTACTACTATTTCGGCTTTGTGATGGTCGGTTCGCTGATTAAGGCTCTGGGCATCGTTCCAACTGTGGGCTACAATCTGGCCGTCCCTGCGTTTTTTGCGATGACCGGGGTGGGGGCCTATACAGTTGCGAACAACCTGGCGGGAGGGGACCGCAAACGTGGGCATCGTGCGGGAATATTGGGGCTGCTGCTGGTGCTTATCTTGGGCAACTTAGGAGAATTGCGGCTGTTGTTCCTGGGTTTCCAGGAGATCGGTAACATCGACTTCGAGAGCCTCATCCCAGGCTATCCAGCAGTGGTTTCCGCGATTGTGGGATTGTGGGAAGTGTTGATGAAGGGCAAACCGCTACAGTTCCGCGCAGAATGGTGGTACTGGAACGCCACGCGCGTGATTCCGGTCCTGGACGGTGAAGTCGGCCCCATCAATGAGTTCCCGGCGTTTACCTTCCTGTATGCAGACCTGCATGCGCATATGATGGCACTGCCATTGACACAGACGGCGTTGGCGATTGCCTTGCAATGGGGCCTCGGTGCAGATCCGGCATATCCCGTGTCGTCGAAAAGGACGTGGCGTGACCATTTGCGGCGTTGTATCCCGTATCCTCTGCCAACAGTGGCACTCGCTGGATTGATCGCTGGAGCGCTGTACGCGACGAACACCTGGGATTGGCCAACGTATCTAGGACTAATGAGCGTGGCCGCCTGGCTAACGTTCTTCAATAAACCCGGGAAAAGCGATTCGGAGATAGAGAGCGGCGAGGCAATATCGGCTGATGCGCCAAAGCCTATATTCCCGTATTACAAATTGCTCACGCCTGTGCTGTTCTTTCTCTTAGGTCGACTACTCTTTTTGCCTTTCACCACGAACTTTGCAGCCGCGTATTCATCGTTTAGCTCTTGGCAGGGATCACGCACACCATTTGGCATTTACTTGATCATGTACGGACAATTCCTTTTTCCACTTGTTGTGCTTGCTGTGGTACGCAGTCGAACGTTGTTGCGTCGTCTCTGGCAGGAACGTGACGAAAGCACAATTTTGGCGCTTGTTATGATAGCTCTGGGGATGGCTGTTCTGGGAGGCGTACTGCTCCTGATGGGCGTCGCTGTTGCCTGGATCGTCATTCCGTTGGGGCTGGTTGCTGCGATGCTGGTCATTGATACGCACAGTACACCACACGCGCGCCAGTTGTGGATGTGGGTAGGGACTGCACTCGCTCTCAGCTTGTTGGTGGAAGTGCTCGTTCTAGACGGCGACATCGGGCGGATGAATACGGTATTCAAGTTCTATCTGCAAGTGTGGATGCTTCTTGGGTTGAGCGCCGCTGTCGCTGCTGAGCGCATCATCGACTATGCGCTTAGGAACTATCGTACTGACAAGAGTTCCTCTCTGGCCAGAATACCGTATTTCTTCAGTGACGTAGCCTCGGTGGTCCTCGCTATTCTGCTAGCGAGCGCTGCGTTGTATCCGGCCCTGGCCATTCCTGCTAAAGTCCGCGACCGTTGGGCAACGCAAGCCCCACACACGCTAGATGGCATGGCCTATGTCAATTACGCCGTACAATACGAGAGCGAAAGCCGGATACCACTCGAGGCCGACTACCGGGTGATCCGCTGGTTGCAGGACCATGTACAGGGTTCGCCTACAATTATGGAAGGACAGGGTGCGCGCGAATATCTCTGGGGAGGCAGGATTTCGGTTTATACCGGCTTACCGACGATCGCAGCATGGCGCTGGCATTCTGTCCAGCAACGAATGACGATGCCCAGTGGCACTGTAGAAGCACGACAAATAGACATCAACTACTTCTACAATACGGTCGATGCCGAGTCCGCAATGAATATCCTAGAACGTTACAACGTTCAGTATGTCATTCTCGCGCCTTACGAACGGGCTTATATGATGCCAGAGGGTTTGCCTAAATTCGACGTTATGGCCGAGCGTGGCTGGCTGGCGCCAGTGTACGATGATGAATACTCAACGGTTTACCGTGTTGTGGACATGCCCTAAGATTGCACGTCGGGTATCTTTCAGTAGGGCGCCGGGGCGTTCTGCCATTCGGGTATACCTAGGCCGGTAGGGGAGCAAGTCAAAATTGACGACGCTCATGGGTCTGGCGTCATTGTGGGAGTGGGGGTAGGTGTAGCAGGCGGCGCATCCCACCAAAGCTTAAGCACCGCCATAATGGTATTGTCGTAGTAGTCCAATTCAATTTGTGCCATCTCTGAACTATTCCAAACATCATACGTCGCTGTAAACTGGCGAGCATCGCCAACAGCCCATTGATCAATGAGCGTGCGTCCATTGACGCGCAACCGCGCACCATCATCAACAATCACGTGGAATTGGTATTGGCCGTACACCAGTTCCATTGT
>JBJYXQ010000400.1:0-2739 GCA_046260035.1 Anaerolineae bacterium | reverse complement strand
TCCGCTGGCGTGATTGCCCGCCCGATGCTGCCCTGCGGGTGATCGTCAATGGCAGACTGCTGCACGCGCTGCCCGCCGGCGTCGAAGGTGCGCACGCCTGGTCGCTGACGCCCGATGAGGCTGACTGGGTGATGGTGGAGATCCGCGACAAAAGCGGTGTGATGCTCGCTGTGACTAATCCGATTTTCGTAACGTAGCGCAAGTTGTTAGCTTGCTCGCAAGCTAACAGTTTGCGCTATAGATGCTTTTTCGAGTGAGGAGGACAACTTGAAATCTGCTTCCGAACTGCCCACACGACTTGAGACCGAACGCCTGTATCTGCGCTCCTACCGGGCGGGCGACGGCCCAATGTACCTGGCGGTAGGGCTGCGCAACCGCGCGCATCTCGCGCGCTACGAAGCTGAAAATCCTCTGATGACGATCAACGACGAAGTGGAAGCCGAGAACCTCATCCGGGATCTGGTGTTTGAATGGGAGAAAGGCTCCGCCTTCTTTTGGGGCGTCTTCGACCGGCAGACTGATGCGTTCGTCGCGCAAATCTACGTCGGCGTGTCCGACCGGGATCTGCCGTCATGCGAACTCGGCTACATCGTGGATTGCGATCACGAAGGGCGGGGCTACGTCACTGAAGCGGCCAAGGCGGCCCTGGTCTTCGTCTTTTATCATCTGGGGGCGCATCGCGTCTCGCTCCACTGCGACGAAACCAACGTCCGCAGCGCGCGGGTAGCCGAGCGCTGCGGTTTTACGTTGGAAGGGCGCATCCGTGAGGACAAACGTGCTCCGGATGGCAGCTTTACCGATACGTTATGCTATGGATTGCTCCGGCGTGAGTATGTGCGCGCCCGCGCGCCTCTCACTTCCCCGACATCGCGAAACTCACCGCCACCCGCGCTGTGACGCTGATCTGCCCTGGCGCGAGGCTGCTGTCGACGCTGGCGTAGTTCCCGCCGACTTCCTGGATCACGTTTTGCGTCATCCCGCCCCAACGTCCCCACCATCCGCTCCCATAGCCCGACCACCAACTGTTGGCTTCCTCCTGGATGGTGCGCGGATCACCTAATTTCTGATCCAGTGCGGCTGCCATATCGGTGGCCTTCTCGCGGGCGGCCTCTAGTGCCAGTTCGCGCGCCTCATCGCGGTATTTGCGCAGGTCGGTGGTGCGGAAGTCGATGCTGTGGACGTAATTCACACCGGATTCCAGCAGGTCGCTGAGCAGATTCTCGAACTTTGTCAGATCGCGCAAGGTGATGGCGACCGTTTTGTGGACGAAATACCCCACAAATTCGCGCTGTGTGTAGCCGTCGTTGTAGCGCGGCTCGATGTGCAGGTAATCCGTCTGGACGTGTTCCGGCGGGATGTCGTACTCCTCTGCCAGCGCCAGCACTTTAGCGACAATTCGGTCGTTCTGGTTCTTCGCTGTTGCGAGAACCTTATCTGACGTTTCGATGCCCAGGCGCAGGATGACCTCGTCGGGCATGATGCGGACTTCCGCTTCACCGCTCACACTGATGGAACCGGCTTCGGCGGCGGGTTGAGGATCGTCGCTGACCGCCCATCCGGCCAAGAGAAACACGGCGAACAACACCAAAGCTATAAAGAGAACGCGTTTTTGCTGCATAGGTTTCCTCCTAGAAAACAGCGATATTGTGTCATTCCGAGCGAGCCGCTGCGGAGCAGCGGGCGCGAGGAATCTCGTTGTTGAGAAACGAGACCCCTCGCTTTGCTCGGGGTGACAATTTGTGATCTACTGAGTACAATCTATGCTCTATCCTACCGCGTGATTATGACAGCTTCGTGATAAAGTGTGGATACTTTCCGTATATGGTAGCGTCTTATGCTTGTTTCTATCCTGTTCTGCGGTAGACTTTGTTCAACGGGTTGACTGTTTTTTTGACTTTCAACCTTCAACCCGTAACCTGTAACTATTTTGGAGGAAGATATAATGATCGAACTGGCTAAATCGAAGTTGTTTACCCCGTGGACCGACCCGGATTCTGGGGTGACGAGCTACATTCTGACGCAGAAGGTTGCGCCGGTGCAGGAGGCGTTCTATTTCGTCAACAACAGTATCACAGAGGATGGGCGATACTGGTGGTTTTACTGCGCGTTTCCGCCATCGGGGACGGCGGGGCAGGGACGTACACTCGGCGTGGTCGATTTTGCGTCGCAGGAAGTGCGCCACTTCCCCGATACGCAATTCAACCACGCTTCACCCTTCGTGGATGATGAAACTGGCGAGGTCTATTGGGGCATGGGCGACGCGGTCTGGCGGCGTAGCCCGCAGCACGGCGATGATGCCGTGCTGGTCAATCGCCTGCCGGAAGAGTTGACGATGATGCGCCCGATTGAGCGCGTGGCGACCCACCTCACCAAATCGGCGGACGGACGCGCGTTTTTCATCGACGCATCGGTCGGACTGCAGTTCGTCTTTGGGGCGCTGCCCCTGGACGGCGGGGATTTCGAGCTGTGGCATACGTTCCAGCGCAACCACAACCACGCGCAGTTCAGCCCCACCGATCCCGAACTCGTGCTTTTCGCTGAGGAGAATCATCCTGATCCCATCACGGGGCTGCGCTTCCGCATTATAGACCGGCTGTGGCTCATCCGGCGTGGTGAGAAGCCCCATCCGATCATGCCGACGCCTACGCGCCTCACCCACGAGTGGTGGGACCCCGACGGGCAGCACGTGTATTGCATCAAGAGTGATGTGGGGGTGTGGCGAGTAGACATCGCCACGCA
>JBJYXQ010000399.1:1768-5190 GCA_046260035.1 Anaerolineae bacterium | reverse complement strand
ATAACAGGTCAATGTCGCATATCGATCAAACAAATGTCTCAACTTTGTTGCAATTGCGTTGAAAAAGGAGCCTCTTCTTGGGGATACGAATACTGATTAGAATTCAGGGGAAAATCGTCGAAAAGGGTCTTGACAAGTATGTTATAATAGTAAATGGATGGCAAACACTGTGGGTGCACACACGTGGGCGCTGTATCTCCTAAAAAGGAGGTGATCTATGAGGTTAGTGAGTTCACGGAGGGGCTGGCAGTAGCCAGCCCCTCTCCTTTTTAGGGGGAGTGCTGTCAGCAGATAAAGCAGTTTTGACAAAACCTGCTGACAGATTGAGAGCTAATCGTGGGGTTTTTCTTGGCCTTCAACCTCATCGATGTAGGCTTTGATGGTCGGCATAGCCGACAGTTTCTCGTAGAAGAAGTTGTTGACGATATTGATGATCTCCGCACGCAAGGCTTCTAGCATCGCATCGCTCTGCGGAGTGCTGCCGGGTTCGCTCAGCCGGTCGCGGAGGCGCAGTAAAAGCCGCACGATTTCGGCCTCCTGTCCTCCTTCAAGCACATTCACGACCTCCATAATGAGCTGGTCAGCCTGAGCGACCAACTGCTCCTTCGGGATATCCGCGCCAAATTTCATCGCGTCATCCAACGTGAGGATGAGTGACCACACCTGGTAGAGGACCGTCGTCGGTTCATCGAACAACTCCCGCAGGAAAGCAGCCTCCTCGTACCGCCCGGTGAGACGGAAAATATTGTACATCCGCTTGGCGACCTTCCCGTAGTTCAAGCTTTTGGTGAGATACTTGGCGACTTCGTGCTCCAACTGCTCCACGTAGTCATCCAGCGCGTTCGCGTCCACGTGCGCCGCCAACTTTGAGAAGATGGGGATGGACTCGGCCTCGAGATAGACTTCCTGGAAATAGGGATCGAGGTAACCGTCCAGTGGCGTGATGCTGCCATCCGGCGCTTCCCAGGTCACATCGAGCATATTGCTCGCGGCGGAGAGCTTGCCGCGCACCGGGTCGGCGACCACCCAATCGAGTTTACACCAACCGGGATCGAGAGCCACATCATCCCAGCGGATCACGACGGGCGTGGCATCGGGAAGGAAAGCCTCGATTTGCCCGGCGTGAACATCCTCAGATTTCCACGAGATGGGCGTTCCGGCGGTGCACGTGATGCCTTTGTTGATCACGGTATCGGGATACGAACCGAATTTAGCCTCGATAAACTGGTACGTCGTTCCCTTGGTTGTTGTCATAACCTTGTCGCGCATCAGGCGGGCTAAAATGCGACAGGCTTCTTCGCGGGTGGGGGCGATGATGTTGACGCGCTCGAAGTAGTCGCAATCGCCGGGATAGGACTGGATCTTCGACTGGGCCGCCGAGCCGGAAAGCGCCAGGGCTGTCTCCACGACGCCGGGTTCGTCAACGAATTCCACGAGCTTGCCGATTTGGCGAAAGTAAGCCAGGTCGTCGGGAGCAAAGTCGAGCATCGTGACTTTGTGACCGAAGACCCCGGATCGCGTATCAAAGATGACATCGCCCGCCTCCGCCGAAGCCGCGATCGACGTCAGCCATTGCAGTGCCTCTTCTTCGTCGACTTCAACGCCCAGCCGGCGCGCCGATTCAATGATGGTTGCAAGTTCTGTTTTTGATGCTTGTGTTGGCATAGGGAAACCTCCTTAAAAATAGCGTATGTAGCGCGGGCGAGACCACCGTCCGCGCTACACTTTTAGAATACGCCTGAATCAATCACCAATCCCCGCACGCCGCGAGGAGCTTGCGCATAATTTCAGCCTGATCCTGGGCATCATGCAGAGCATGATGCGCGAGGGGATGACCGTCCAGGTAACGCGCGGCGACGTAAGCCATTGATGTCTCACACCATCGTACGCCGCTCAAGCCCATATAGAGCGCTTTGATGTCCAGCGCATTATGTCCGAACGGATTGCGTCCCAGGTAACGATAGAAGTAATCGCAGACGAACATCCAGTCAAAAGGAGCGTTAAAGGCGACGAACACCGGACGATGTCCGGGTGGCGTTTCGTGTAAGACCCAGGCCTCGAACTGCGCCATCGCTTCTGCCGGCGGGAGACCATGTTCGGCCAGATATTCCAACGTCAGTCCACTCACCTGAAGGGCGTGCGGTAGGGCGTTGTCGTTCACCGGTTGCACTTCAACGTAAAACGTACGGGTCGAGTCAGCAACCAGGCACGCGCCGATGGAAAGCAATGAGTATGAAGCCGGATGGGGTCCGGCGGTTTCGACGTCAATGGAAATATAGGTTTCAGAATTGTTCATAACCTACCGTTGTAAGCTAAAGAAAGGCGGATATTCAGTGAACTGGAACATGAGAAAAAGCGGCCGGGAAGTGACAAGTATCTCACGCAAGTAAGGACGCAAAAACGAGCCATAATAGGCCATCCGCATGGAGTTCCAGGTTCGAGCATTCTGCCAGCGCACGCTGACTGCCACGCCCCACGTGTTGTAGATCAACGCCATGATGACCAGCGCCAGAACGATACCGACGATTGCCCCAAGGATGTTATCTAACACCTGAAGCTTTGGCAGTGCCGTTTCCCGAAAAAGCGTCTTGCCGATAAAGTAAGCACCGATAAACAACGGTACCGTAAGCACAGCAAAGATAACGGTCTGCGTCAAAAGCATACTCGGGACATGGCCACCCACTACACTGGCTAATGATCTGGCGATACCGTGAAGAATATCCGTCGCCAGAGTAAGCAGCCCCGTTCCTGTAGTGATCAGGTAGAAACTCACCAGCGTAACCACCGCCCGCAAGAAACCATCCATCGTGCAGAGAATAATCACAATCAAGCCCAGCAAGATCAACAAGCCATCCAAAATTGTCATCGGTTCCCCCTAAGTACCTATCCGAGAATTTAACATTGACGCACCAGAAACGCTCGCAGGCACAACTTTCGGCTAGAGTCTCATTCTTCTCAGGATTCAGGTTTGAGCGCCGTTACCAGAAAGAACGGCAGATGCGCAATCTGCGCCCACGGGCCGCGACGCACCGACGCTTCCATTTCGATCGTCTCCAGCTGCAGGGCTTCCGCTGCAGTCAACGGTAAGTCGCGCAGGAAATCGAAGCGCGCCGTTGCAGGAGCATAGAGCGATTCGAAGAGTCCGACATTCACCGTGAACCCGCGCGCCGCCAACGCCCCCGGCAAGGTGCGACCAATCAACGGGTCGGCGCCAGCGCGTTCCAAAGCAGACAACCAAAGAGCGCGCGCAGCAATTTCCGGCGGATGTTCGATCATACCGCCATAGTCAGGTTCCAGGGCCACCAACACCCCGCCAGGACGGAGCACACGCTGGATTTCGTCTAGCGCACGCGCCACAGGTTGTACCCACAGCAAGGTCAACTGCGTGAAAACCAGATCGAAGATGGCGTCGGCAAATGGTA
>JBJYXQ010000399.1:0-1668 GCA_046260035.1 Anaerolineae bacterium | reverse complement strand
CCCGTCACCGCGCCATATCCCGCGCCCAAATCCAGGACACACTTCCGGCGCGCGATCCTGATCTGGCGAAATAATCGTCCGCGGGCTGGTGCCAGCCATTCCGCCTGCTGCACCAACATCTCTGGCGCCGGTAAATCGTACTTCACCAATCGCTCAATCTCCATAGAAGCTGTCAGCTTTCAGCGGTCAGCATTAATGGCTGAAAGCTGAGGGCTGATCGCTATCTCCCCCCACCCGCACAAGCGCAAGCGCAGGCACAACCGGCACACGCACAGCCGCCGCCCCCACTGCCGCCGCTGGATTTCGCCAACGCTGTGAAGATGTCACCTGTGACTTTGTCCGCGCCACTAAGATCGACGAAGCCGCCTTTTACGCCTGGGATGTTCAACGAACCGGGCATGATAGCCGCCGCCATACCGCCCATCGTTGATTCCGCCCACCCAGAGAATGAGCCAGCGACGTCGCTGAGCCGCGTACGCCCACCGATGGCCGGGCCGCTTGATTTCGAGGAAGCCCTGGCAGTCCCGATAGACCGCGGACCGCGTGCCCAAACCGGCCAGTAGCTGTAGCCCCGATGCGTGAGCACGGTGGGATAGTTGTCGTTCATCATCACCCAGGGCAGGTACTTGTCCAGATATTTCTCGCGCGCCTCGACCTCGCCGAGCGCAGATGCCTGTTCCATAGCCCGATCAATGACACGGCGATAATACTCCTGCGTGTCGGAAAGATCAAAGCCCTTCATCTTTGCCACGGTCGCCTTAATAAGCAGCTCGGTCGGCTTGCCAAAGTCGATATCGCGCACGGCTTTCCCGTGATTCCGCTCGATCAGCGTGAGATAGCCGTCTTCATAGGCATGGATGATCGTGCCTTTCTCCTGGGCGACCTTACGACGCTGTTGACGGTAATCCTTAGCCGCATTCAGAGCCTTGTTGTGGAGAACCTGGAAATCCTGCGTCACCTCCACCGTAAGCGGATCGTCTTTCGTGACCTCGATAACGCCTTTTTCCAGCAGACCAAAGAGCACCAACGTAAGAACTTTGTTGAGCGGCATCTCGATCAAGACACCAGCCTCCGGCGCGGTCAGACCACGCTTGATACCGCCGCCTTCTACCTGCGCGATGGCGGGCAGATAGGTCTTGCGTTTCTTCTTCAGCGAGTTTTCATTGAACGCAATCAGCGGTCCGACGATCACGGGCGCAATCAGCGCGGAGATCGGGCTGACGAACAACAAAAGCAGAATTCCACCACCTAAAATAGCAAACACCGAAAGGCCAGTACCACCCGAAAAGCGGAAGAAGAGCACAGCAAACATAATCATCACAACTGCACCCAGGATGAAACGCACGGTGGGATTATCCGTCAGCCACTTGTTGACCAACTGCAAGAACGTCATCTTGATCACGCGCGTCATGCCGCGCTGCGGGAAAGACACGCCGACCCGATAGGCCTGAGTCGCGGGTTCCTGTGTCTGCCACACGGCGACGGCGCGCCCCTGGTAGAGCGCCTTGTTCGTGAAGGGAACGTCCTGATACAACATCTCGTCCGGTTGGATACCTTCCAGCATGTAGATGGCGATCTGGATGTTCGATGTGCCGCGCACGAAGTCACTGTCGAACCATGTCGGCGTGATTTGCAACGAGGCAAGTTCTTTATTGGTCGTGTCCTGGA
>JBJYXQ010000398.1:0-6441 GCA_046260035.1 Anaerolineae bacterium | reverse complement strand
ATGTTCGTAGACATCCAGAAGTGGCAGGTGGAGGGGCTGATCGAACTGGAAGACATCCACGCCCGCGTCAAGCAAATCAGGCACGATGACCCAGTTCTGGCCGCAGGAGTGCATCAGCACCTTCATCCCGTAGTCGTGCGCGATGCCCATCAGCCGGGTGTACATCGCCTTGAAGTACTCGCGGAACATCTTGGGGCTGAAGAGCAGGCCCGTCTGCGTGCCCATATCCTCGCCGATCATAATGCCATCCGCCCCGGCCTTGCCCGCCAGGTGAATCTTCTGCTCGTAGACGTCCGCGACGATCTGGTGCATGCGCTTGAGTTCAGCGGGATAGAGCGCCATATCTGCGAAGTAGATTTCCATCTTGCGCAGGTATCGCGCGTTATCGAAGATCCACCCACCGATATGGGCGATTTTGAACTTGATTGTTGGTTCGGCGAAGAGCGCCGCCATAAATGCCGCGCAGTCGGGGTGCGAGTAGTCAGGGCGCTGCAATTCCTCAAGTTGCGACCAATCTTCGATGGCGGGCTTATAGATTTCGCCCTTGAGCGATCCGTCACGCATCCGCACCCAAATATTGCCCCACTCGTCGTCGTAGTATTCACGCGGACCTTCAGTCCAACGCTTTTGCTCGTAGCCGTGAGGATGCAGGCCGCAGCCAAGCATATCGTTGACCCGCCCACGGTCGAACGTCATGCCCGCGCGCGGCGGATTTTCGTGGTTAATGTTTGCCAGGATAATGTCACGTGGTTGCATGAAAATGTCTCCGATAGTTTGGTAGTCTGATAGTCTCTAGTCACATAGTCTGACGAGCATCAGCTAGAAGTCTGAGCTTTTGCAAACGTCTATTGGTAGCGATTGAAACGCAACATACCGATAAAGGTAAACACAATAGCAAAGCCGAGTAACACGCCGATACTCGGTAGCATATCGACCAGGGTTGCGCCGCGCGCCAGGATATCTTCATAAGCGCGCACAGCCCACGTCGAGGGTAAAATCTGCACAATCTGGCGGAACAGAGGCGGTGTGACTTCCAGCGGGAACCACGCGCCGCCCAGAGCCGCCATGGTCATCGAAAGGCCTACAACGGCGCTGCTGGCTTGCCCGCTAGTTTTCACGAAGGTCGCCAGTAACAGGCCCATCCCCGCTACAGCCAGCGCAAACGTGACGGAGATCGCCGTCACAGCCAGTGGTGCTTTATCCCAGCCCACGTTGAACACCACGGCACCGCCAATCAGCAGGATGGCGATCTGCAGCAGTCCCGCCAGGACCGTCGCCAGGACTTTGCCGCCGAGGATAAGCGCGCGCGATGTGGGCATCACCAACATCCGCTTGAGCGTGCCGCGCAGGCGCTCGTCCACCAGCACTTCGGCCGCACTGAGCAAGGTGATCTGCACCCAGGTGACGATCTGTCCAGCGGAGGCGTGCTCCGTGCTATTTGCCATATCGCGCGTATCCGTTGCCAGCGTCACACCCTCTGGCCAGACGACCTCTGCCACAGCCGCAGGCGTTTTGACAGCGTCAAGCGTATCGAGCAGCAAGTCGGCGAAGAGGGCCGTTTCTTCGTCTTCGGCGACCAGCCCCGCATCACGCGCCTGCGCCACCCCATTCTGGGCGACGAGTGCCGCACCGCCCACGCGCCCAATCGCGGCTTGCACAGCCTGTTCCACGACCGGCGTATCACTACTGTCACTGCGGACATAAAGGATAAGCTCAACCTCTTCACCGGCCAGCAGGCGTTCAGAAAAGTCCGCCGGGATGGTCAGGCCAAAGACGTCGTCGGGGAACGTGTCCACGACATCCAGATCGAAGTTCACGCCCTCCAACGCAGCGAAGAGCGCGTCCACCAACGGGCCCTCATCATGCTGAATAACCGCCAGCGTGATGCGCACCTCTTCAGGCGGCGCGTCTGAAGAGTCCATCATCCCCTCCAGGCCCGCGCCCACGGCGGCGGTGAACAGGAACGGCAAGAGCAGGAAAAAGACCCACGCCGTCGGTCCATCAAACCGACGCAGAAATTCAGTGCGAATAATGCCCCACAAACGGTACATTGTAGCTCCTTGGTTAAGAAGTATGAAGTAAGGAGTAAGGAGTAAGAAGTAAAGAATAAGAGGTAGATTGTTTCCTAATCATCAATGACTCAATCTCCAATCACCAAATCTCCAATTACTTGAACTGTCTTCTAAATCCCAACAACGCCAATCCGTAATAGACGACAGTCAACAACACCATTCCACCGAGCCAGGGCAGGATGACAGCAAGAGAACGCCCCCCCTGCAGCCGCGAGAGGATCTCGATGCCCCAGGCATTGGGTGTAACGAGACTAACATACTGGACCCACTGCGGCAGGTTCCAACGGACGAAGAAACTGCCAGAAAGCGCGCCGCCGATCAAAGTGATCGCCGAACCAATAGCACCGGCCTGTCCAGGCGTTCTCGCCCACGCGGAGATGAGCGCGCCGACGCTGGAAGCGCAGATCACAAGCAGAACGATCGTCAGCAAAACGCCACCCGGATGCCCCCAGTACGCGCCGATGAGCGTGGTCGCTCCCCAGAGGATGAGCATTTGCAGCACGCCGGTCAGCACAATGCCGCCCATTTTGCCGAGGAGGACGGCGAGGGGCGTCGTTGGCGTGATCAACAACCGAGGCAGCGTGCCGCGTTGGCGCTCCGCCAACAGCGTACGCCCACCGGAGGTCACGGCGAACATCAGGAACAACACCGCCATGCTCGAAGCGTAATAACCGAGCCAGCTAAAGCCTCGTCCCGTCGCCGATGTGACGCGCAATGTAATCGGGAGATCGGCAGCGGTGAATTCTTGCCCTGCCGATTCGGGCTGCATCGCCCCCATCATTGCCGCCACGTCCATATCGGTCTGCCCGGCCTGAAGCATCCCCGCCATCAGCCGGGTGACGATGTTGGCCGTCCCCGCAATCTGAATATTCAGCCGCTCAAGGCTCTGGCTCACAATAGCCTTGACAACCAATGCGCTGATGCGCCGGTCGGGACTGGCGTAGATTTCGACAATCGCCGGATGGTCCGGTGCCTGGCTCTCCATGAAAGCCTGCGCCAGGCCGGCCTGCTGCTCCGGCGTCAAGGTCTCATCAGGCGCGAGCGTTGTCACGTCAAGGCCGGTGATCTCCTCCGCCCGCGCAGCGAATGGAAGGACGTGCGCGCTAAAGTCCTCCGGGATGATGACCAGCGCAGCGACCTCGTCGGCGTCTACGCGCGCGCGGGCCGCGGCTTCGTCCGTCACTAGAGTCGGTGTCACCAAGTCACCGACCGACGCAGAGAAGAAGACGCCGGTGAGCGTTTGCCCAAAGATGCCTGTGTCCTTATTCAACAATAGCACGGGAATGTCGGAAATCGGCGTGCTATCCCCACCGCCAAACGCTGCCATCATCACCAGCGTGAGCGCCAGCGGCGTCGCCAACATCGTCACCAACGCGCCCACATCGCGGAACGCCACCAGCACTTCCTTGAACGCGAGAGTTGCCAATTTACGCATATGCCCTCGTCAATCCCGCAGCGCGCGGCCGGTCAGGTGCAAGAAGACGGCTTCCAGGTTCGGTTCACGGATGTCGATCGTGCGGACGCTAAGGCCTAGCCCTGTCGCTATCCCGATGACAGATGCCAAGGTCGCCTCCGCCGAGGTGACATTGACCACGACCTCGCCGTCGGTCGCAGTCGCCTGAATAACATCCTCAAGCGGTTGGAGCGCCGCTGCTAATTCCGCACTGCCTCCTTCCTGGAGTAGTTGCAGACACAGCGTCTCATGCTGCCCCACGAGTTGGATCAGTTCGTCCAACGTCCCCAACGCAATGAGCTTGCCGTGGTCGATGATACCGATGCGATCGCTCAACTCCTGCGCTTCTTCCATGTAGTGGGTGGTATAGAGAATGGTCACGCCCTGCTCGCGTAGTTTGTTGACCCAGTCGAGAATGTAGCGGCGACTTTGCGGGTCGATAGCGACGGTCGGTTCGTCGAGCATGAGGAGTTTGGGATGCCCCAACAAACCCACCGCCAGGTTGAGGCGACGTTTCATCCCGCCGGAGAACGTACTCACGCGGTCTTTAGCGCGATCGACCAACTCCATCAGTTCCAGCTTTTCAGCAATTTCGGCCTGTAGCTCCGCGCCGTGCAAACCGCGCATCTCACCCCAGAAGCGTAGGTTCTCGTGCGCCGTCAAATCGTCGTAAAGCGCCAGCTCTTGCGGAGCCACGCCGATAACACGGCGCACGGCCATAGGATCACGTTGTACATCATGGCCATCCACGCGCACCACACCGGAAGTAGGCTCTAACAGCGTGCTGATCACCGAAATGGCCGTCGTCTTGCCCGCGCCATTTGGCCCGAGCAAACTAAACAGTTCGCCTGAATGAATCTCGAAAGATACATCGGCCACCGCGTAGAAATCATTGGGCGCGTAACGTTTGTACAGGTTTTGGACTTCGACTAAAGCTGTGGTTTCCATATTCCCCTCGTGTAGCATTATACTGCCTTGCGAAGTAACCTTCGTAAGGGTTATCTATCATCCCATTATACTATACTACGTGGCAAAGCAGCGCGAGTCGCAGCGAACATTCTAACATAGACCGGCCTGAGTGGTAAGCGACCTTCCACGGATTGCCGATTTTGGGATCGATGGGCTGCCCTGTCCGGTCAAGCAGCGTGCGCCACTCCCCCACCTCGTGATCGATCATAGACGTGGTCACGAAACGCCACACGTTTTCAAAAGCCTCCAGGAAGCGTGCATCGCCAAACGCTTCGTACGCATCCAGGAAACCGATCAGCACCTCGGCGTTCTGCCAGAACTCTTTATCCTTGATAAGCGGCCCTGAACTCGCCGTACCATCGCGGTAGATGCCGCCGAGTTCCCAATCGACGCCGTGATCGCAAGCATGCTCGACGAGGCGACGCATTGCGGGTGTGTAAGGCGCGGGGTCAGCCTGCGCCGTCTGCAACGCGCGCCGCATCAGCCAGGCCAGCTCGACGTTGTGGCCGTAGGATGTGGTATCGGTCGGGACGGCGGGCGCGTCACCCTCGCGCTCGGCGTTCCACGTGCGGCGGATAGCGATCGCAGGAATAGGCGTGAAGTCGAGGGTGAACTGGTTGCGCCCGCACCCGGTCACAGGGTCGATCATCGCGTAGGCGATCAAGTCCAGCACTTCCAGCAGCTTGCGGCGATGAATCTCCAGTCCGGAGGCCGCGTATAGCGTGGTGAACGCCTCCATCAGGTGCATATGCGTATCCAGTCCCTTGCGATCTCCGGCACAGAAACCCGGTGCGGAGACCATCCAGTCGGGTTCCAGGTTCTCGTAATAACCGCCATAGCGCGTATCGGCGCAGTATTTTTGCAGAAGATCGAAGGTCTGCCCGGCATACGATAAACCGCGCGGATCCCCGGTCGCCAGCGCGTACTCGGAAAGCGCGTAGATGGCGAAGCTCTGCCCGTAAACGACCTTGCCATCGTCCAGACGACGACCGTCACGGTGGATTTTCCAGGTCCAGCCGCCGTGGACGTCGTCCCAGAAATGCGCGAGCAGAAAATCCACCCCACGACGCGCCAGGTCGGAGAATTCACTGCGTGCCGGATAGCGGCGAAAGAGCGCGCTAAACCACCACACCAACCGCGCTTGCGTGTTGAGGTATTTCTCCGGCGTGTCGAGCGCGCGCCCATCTTCATCGAAGTTGGTCAGGAAACCGCCATAGTCCACATCCCAGGCTCGTGTCAGCCAGAAGGGGATGATGCCTTGCTCAAGATGGTGCGTTATTTCCGCATACAACTGTGCTAATCGCTGTTGATCCGCCATCATGCCTCCGCTTCCAAGACAAGGACCCAATCGCAGCCACGGCCCGAGGTGGGCGGTGTGAAGGTTTGGACGTTGGGCGTGTCGGTCGTATGCAGATGATGCTCCACGCCGTAGCGGGGATCAAACCAGGAGATGCGGACTCTGCTGGCCTGGACGATGCTCTGGCGCAACGTAAAGGCTGCGCCGCGCGGCGAGTAGACGAGGGCGTAGCTGCCATCGACGGCGCGGGCGGCGCGGATCTTGGCGCCGCCGAACGCCGGCCCATCCAGGATCAGCGATTGGTCCGGCACGAGCTTCTGGAACGGGCGCGACTCAAAGAAGCGGCGCATCAGCCCCATCTGGAATGCGCCGGGATGATCCAGCGCCTCGTACCACGGCACACACGCGCCGATGACAGGCTGCCGTCCCGGTTGCCACATCTGCCAGATGTTGTTGTTGCCGTAAGTATGCCCGCACGCGCCGGCCAAGATCGACCAGTACGCCGCCTGGCGCACGTCGTCATCGTCAAAACGCCGCAGGCCGGTGGCGTCCGCGTTATAGAAGCCGACGGGGATATTTTCGTAGCGTGGTTCACCATCGATCGTGGGCTTAGGCGGATCGAGGGCGTAATCGTGTTCCGCAAACAGGCC
>JBJYXQ010000397.1:0-4412 GCA_046260035.1 Anaerolineae bacterium | reverse complement strand
GCTATGAGCAGGTTCACGATGACCAGCCCGGAGGTCAGCGCCAGTCCACGCCGTTTCGGCAGCGTGCGTTCGCCCACGCTCCAGCTTTGTGCCTTGAGCGACAGGACGTTGAGCATCAGGAAGATGCCGGCGAGCGTGACGTAGTAGAGCAAGTCGCGCAGGTCGATAACGCCGCGCTGGATGCTCTCAAAGCGACTGCCCGCGCCAATAGCGCGCAGAATCTCGCCCACTTCGTTGCCAAAAAAGTTTGTCACGCCGGTTGAGCCGACGAAATAGAACGCCCCGCAAACCAGTACGGTGGAGATCAACGCTACGATCTGGTTATCGGTGCGTGAGGAAACGAACAGCCCGATGGCAGCATAGGCGCCAGCCAACAGGATGGCCGCCAAATAGCCGCCGATAACCGGTCCCCAGTCCAGGTTGCCGAGGATTGTCACGGTGATCGGCAGGAAAAGCGTTAGTGCCAGGGCAATTCCGATCAAAGCAACGACGGCGAGGAACTTGCCGATGACCAACTGCGTCGTCGAAACAGGCAGCGTAAGCAGGATTTCGAGGGTGCCTGAGCGTTGCTCCTCGCTCCACTGGCGCATCGTGAGCGCCGCCGCAATGAAGATCATCAGTACCGGCATCCAGCGGAAGAGCGGGCGCACGTCAGCGATGCCGCGCGCGAAGAAGGTGTCCACCCAGAAGAACGAGAACAGGGTCGCCACGAGGAACGCGGCGATGAAGATGATGGCCATCGGCGAGCCGAAGTAGCCGCGTAGTTCTTTGCGGGTAATGGTCAGGGTCTGTTTCATTGCGCCACCTCCGTCGTCGCCAGTTCGTTGAAGACCGTTTCGAGGGTGCGCACGTCGCGTCGTAGCTCGCGGAGCGGCCAATCGTGTTCTCGTGCCAGTTTGTAGATGGCGGGGCATAGATCTCCACCATCTGTGTCGCGTTTCGCCGTCTCGCGGCCAAGCACGCGGTAGGCCGGGAAGCCGTCGTGACTTTTGAACATCCCCACGCCCTGGACTTGCGGAAGGTGTTGGAGCAGGTTCGTCGCGTCGGGGAGCTGTTTTTCCAGCACCAGCACGGCATCGGATGTGGCCTCGAGTTCGGAGAGGTGCGCGTCGGCCTTCACCTGGCCATTCATCAAGATAATGACGCGGTCACAGAGGGCTTCAACCTCCGAGAGAATGTGCGTGGAGAATAATACCGTGCTGTGTTCGGCCAAGCGGCGGATGAGATGGCGGATCTCGACGATTTGTGTGGGGTCGAGACCTACAGTTGGCTCGTCGAGGATGAGCAGGCGTGGTTTGTGTAGAATGGCCTGCGCCAATCCCACGCGCTGGCGGAAGCCTTTGCTCAAGTGCCCGATCAGGCGGGTGAGGTGCTCTTGCAGCCCGGTGGCGTAGATCGCCTCGGAGAGCAGCGCCTGTTGTTCGGCCTCCGGAATTTGACGTAGGTCGGCCATCATCTTGAGGTACGCCTGAACCGACAGTTCGGGATACAGCGGTGCAGTCTCCGGCAGATAGCCGATCTGCGCCTGCACCTCGCGGGTGTGTTCGAGCACGTCCAGATCGTTGATCAGCACCGTTCCCTCATCGGGTTGCAAATAACCGGTGATGATCTTAATGATCGTCGTTTTGCCGGCTCCGTTTGGCCCTAACAGCCCGACGATTTCGCCGCTAGCGATGCCGAAGGAAACATCCTGTAGGGCCTGGACATCGCCATAGGCTTTAGATAAGTTCGAGACATCAATCATATACTCCTCCTCCTGAAAACTTACAGGTCTCATGTTATAAATTATGAGTTGCTGACGCGAAAAAGAGCAAAGCTGGCCGCAGGATGACCTGCGCATAAGCTTCGCTCTTTGGTTTCCGGTAACTTGATACCGGTGGGCGCAGCACGGTGACATGGTAATGAACGTGAAAGAATTGTCAAGGCTGACCTGTCAAACGTCATCCCTCAGGATACCACTTCCCTGCTGGCTCGTCTTTAAGAAGAACTAAGCCTAACCTTAAGAAAAGCTTATGGTAGCGGCATCAAAAAAGAGAGTGTGGGGGTGTGGAAGTATGAGAGTATGGGGGCACCTGCCCCCATACTGAATAGCTTTCTATATTTTGTTAATCCACTTCTAATCTTATTCTAATAGATGATGAGTAAAATAGTAGGGTAGAAATGTTCGAAGATGCTCTATCTTTACCACCAAGACTCAAAGACACGAAGTCTCCATAAGTTTTTCCTTGTGTTTTCGTGTCTTCGTGGTTTACTTTTTTGCAGGAGGTACAGATGACGACACAACCAGAGTCGCTTGAATTCAAAGCTGAAGTTCAGCAACTGTTAAATATTCTTTCCCATTCGCTTTACACGGAGCGCGAGATTTTCTTACGTGAGTTGATCTCGAATGCCTCGGACGCGCTTAACCGTGTGCAGTTCGAAATGCTCACCAATGCCGACGTGCTTGACCCAGAGATAGAATTGGCCGTACACCTTGATTTCGATGAAGAGGCCAAGACACTGACTATTACCGATACTGGCATCGGCATGACGCGCGGCGAACTGATTGAAAACCTGGGCACGATCGCCCATTCCGGGGCGATGGCCTTCCTCAAGAAGCTGGAGGCCGAACAGCACATCGGCGATATCATCGGACAATTCGGCGTGGGCTTCTATTCTGTCTTCATGGCCGCCGAAAAAGTCAGCGTGACCTCGCGTTCCTATTTGCCGGACGAACAGGCGTGGACGTGGGTCTCACACGGCGATAATACCTACACGCTCAGCCCTGCCGAAAAAGCAGAACGCGGCACGACGATTGAGATCGAGCTCAAGGAAGACGCCACCGAATTTGCTTCGGCGTGGCGACTGGAGCAGATCGTCAAGAAGCATTCCGATTACGTCTCGTTCCCGATTTATGTGAAAGACAAGATCGCCAATCAGCAGACGGCACTGTGGCGCAATCCGGCGAATGAAGTGACCGATGATGAGTATGATGACTTCTACCGCCAACTCACCCTGGACTTCGAAAAACCGTTGTTGCACCTGCACATCATTGCCGACGCGCCGGTGGATATCCGCAGCGTGCTCTATGTCCCGCGTCACCGCGATCGTGGAATGTTACGCGTGCGTCCAGACCACGGCCTGAAACTCTATTCGCGGAAGGTGCTCATCCAGGAGAACAACAAGGATATGCTGCCCGAATACCTGCGCTTCGTTGAAGGCGTGGTGGATTCGGCGGACATTCCACTCAACGTGGCACGTGAGTCGGTGCAAAGTACACGCACGATGGGCCACATCAAGAAGGCGCTGCGCGGGCGCATCCTGAAGGCGCTGCGTGAGCTAGGCGAAGAGAATCCCGAGGATTACAAGGTTTTCTGGGAGGCGTTCGGGCCGTTCATCAAGGAAGGCGTGGCCATGGATTTTGGCGGGCGCGACGATGTGCTGCCGCTGCTGCGCTTCTCCACCTCCAAGTCCGATGGCGAGCTTGTCGCGTTGAGCGAGTACGCCGAGCGGATGCTCGAAGATCAGGAGGATATCTACTACATTTTGGGCGACGATCTCACTTCCGTGGCTCGCAGCCCGCACCTGGACCCATTCAAGGCACGCGACCTGGAAGTGCTCTATCTCGTCGATCCACTGGATGCCTTTATGGTGCAAAATCTGCGCGAATACGAGGGCAAGCCGTTGAAGAACGTCGACGATCCCGATCTGCAACTGCCGGAAGCTGCCGAAGACAAATCGACCGAAGATACCGAGGCCGAGTTGCCCGCAGAGGTGTTCGGCAAACTGATTATGCGCTTCAAGAACGTTCTCGGCGAACGTGTCGCAGATGTCCGTGAGTCGAAGGTGCTCAAGGGCAGCCCATGCCGTCTGGTGTCTCAGGACAGCGGCCCGGAGCACGAGATGCAGCGCGTGCGCCGCTTGATCGAGCAGGACTACGAGGTTCCGGTGAAGATCCTCGAGATCAACCGGGGCCATCCGCTGATCCAGAATCTGGCACATCTCATCGAGACGCAGTTTTCCGATCCGCTGATTGACCTGACGGTGGAGCAGTTGTTCGAGAACCTGCTATTGCTCGAGGGATTGCATCCCAATCCCGCGCAGATGGCACCGCGTATCCAGGAATTGCTGGAACGGGCTGTTGCTGCGTCGGCGCCGACGACTGAATCATAGCTGATCTGACACAGGCAACCTCCTTGAAGAAGGGGGGATTGTGCGGAGTGCTGCTCCGCACAATCCCCCTTCTTGTGTAGTAGGGCTATCGCATTTAACTGCGCATATTCCTCAGCTATGGCTGAGTTGAGCAGTGCTCATCCCCTCAGGCTCCCACTTCCCACGCGCGGGAAGTGGGGAATTAAGATGTGTGGTTTTTGGGCGCGCTACGCCGCGCCCAAAAACCACACAAAAAAGTTGTTGCCCTCTCCCTGCGCTTC
>JBJYXQ010000396.1:0-4827 GCA_046260035.1 Anaerolineae bacterium | reverse complement strand
AAGCGCACCGTAGCCTCGACCGCGCGCACATATTCTATCGTGGTTTCGGCGGTGGCAGTTTCCTCGGTGAGACCGCGCGTCAGCCCAGCGCCGGCGTAGAATTCGGCCAGCGTCGCCAATAGACCACTGGCGTGCCCGGTGCTCGGGTGGTTCCACTTGAATGTCGCGTCGGCGGTGGCCTTCTGCTGGATATCCTTCCAGCCGATGTCGTTGTCGGGCCAGCCCAACTCGCGGGCCACGCTCTCCCACGCCGCGATGACCACAGGACTGGCAGCGTAGCGCACCGGGTCGCCGAAGCGCCGGTTACCGATGGGGATGAGGGCTTCGCCCTCGGTCTCGCTTTGCTTTTCTACCCAAAGACGGTCCAGTTGATTGAGCCACAGACTGCTATCGGGTGCAATGGCCTGGAACGGTGGATTTGCCAGACTTTCCTCGACCATCTTTTCGGGAACGACGGACACGGTGCGTACCAGCATCAGCGAGTCGTCGGGCGTTTTGTACGTGTGGGCGTTGAATTGTTCGGCCAGTTTGGCCAACGTCGAGGCCATACCCGGAGAGACGGCGATTGTCACTTCCGCTGTCGCCGAGTCCCAGCCACCCTGATCGGTCGTGATACTGCTCCTGTCCCGGAGGTTATCCCATACCGATTTTCCCCCCCACACTGCCACGATGACGCACAGGCACACCACAACGATCCCCACACCAACAGCGATTAATGTGGTGCGTTGTTTGGCGTTGAATTCGTCACTCATCGTATCACCCTAATTCGCTACGTTCAGCTCGAACCAGCGCAGCAGGGCCAGCAGCACTTCGCGGTCAGGGTTACGCATCGCGTCGCTGCGCGGGACGACCATTTCCACACCCCGATCACTCCATTTCACAAAGAGGCTTTCCGGGGTTGCGTCTAGTGGGACATTAGGATTGGTGGGGCGCAGGCCATAAGCCAGGGCCGCCTTTTGTTGTTCTTCGCTGAGTAGGAATCGCTGGAACTCCAGCGCGGCGTTCTTCTCCAACGCGCTGGTTTCCGGTCCCACCCAGATGGTGTAGGGGAACTCAAACCAGGTGACGTACTTGGGATAGTAAATCTTGAGCGGGTCATCCCAACGGGTGAGGATGCCCTGCATGTTCTGCAAAAGGTCGCTTTCGAGCAGTTGCCCGCCATCACCAACGCTGTAGCCGAAAAGCGCAAAGTCCTCGGCGGTGTAGGCGCTGGCGCTGCTGAAGTCGGTGACGGATCCCATCAACTCGCGCAGCCATGTCTGGAATTCCGGATCGGTGAAGTCGGCGACGCTGATGTCGGTGCGCCCGTAGTATTCACCGGCTGCGGCGACCATAGCAGCCAGCCCACCGGCGTTCTTGTTGGGATTAGGAACAACCAGCTTGAAAAAGCCCCACGATGGATCGCCGCCCAGTTCGGGCCAGCCGCCTTTCGCCACGGCCGCATCGTGGATGATGTTCCAACTCACGCCGCCGAAGGTTTGTTCCAGCACGGCGGCGCGGCTTTCGTAGATGCCCCAGGTGAAGAGACTGATAGCGATAGGCCGCGCGCGGTATTCACCGTCGGTCAAGAAGACATCGCGTCCCAGACGCTCTTTGTAGGAGGCATTCGCCAGCTCTACCAGATAGCGGCTGTCGGGGATCCAGACGGTGGGAAAATCTTCCAGGGTAGCTTTCTCGGCTTCGGTCAGGTTGTCAGGATCTGCATCTGGGCCAAGCGCACCAAAGTCGTTGCGGTCCCAGCGGCCAAGTGCGGTGAGACCGTCCATAGGCGTGATCTCGACCTCGATGGGGACGCCGTCCAATGTGGGGTTGGTAGCGTTGTAGGCCATGGCGGCGTCGCGCACCCACGGTTCGACTGGCAGGGCCGTAAGCACCCGCACCGTGATGGTGTCGGGAGCGACGAGGACCAACTCGGCCTCATCGGGCGAGTTGCCGCCGGTAACGATGCGTGCAACGACTGAAACCCCGATGATCAACAAAACGACGACTAAAATACCTATAAAAATCCAACGCGTACGTTCCATGCCGTTTTTATGCCTCCCGTGCTCTCAACGGATCGAACGGACTATGACGGAGCGCGACTAGCTTGGTCGCACTGTGGCGATATTTTCCGTTCTTCGATAGTTCCACCGGTTTATGGCGACAAGGGGCGAACGCGCGACAACGCACGTTCACCCCTTGTCCATAGCCTTTATTCGCTCAGACCGAGCTTCTTGCGGCGTTCGGCAAGTTGAGCGTCAAGGGTGTTGCGGTCGAGGATGTCGTCGATTTGCGCATCCAGGTTGGACGCGCGCATTTCCACGGCGGTAGAAGCCTTATCCAACCGCGCGTAGACGCTCTCCGCGATCCGGCTGATATCCGAATCACCCGAACCCATCAATGAGTCCAGGTCCTTCATCGCCTTGACTGAGATTTCCTTGCTCTTGGCCAGTTCAAGCAGCGCCTGCAATTCCTCGCGTTGCTGCTTCATCGTCGCCAGCCGGGCTTCCAGTTTGACCTTGGCATCCAGCAATTTCTGATATTCGCTGTCCTGGCGCGTAGCCTGCTCGCGGTACGTCTCGATCAGGCGCTGGGTGCTGTTGAGTTTGCTCTGCACGCTCGTAGCCGCCGTCTCGTTACCTTCCAGCAAGAACGCATCGATAGCGCGATCCAGTTCTTCAGCCTTCTGCTCGAAATCGCCGAGTTTGCGCTTGAGCGATTTGACTTCCCCGCCCACAGTGGCAGCGGCGTCCTCCAAATCTTCCAGGCTGTCTTCGACCTGGCGGATGTATTGGTCGATCACGGCGACGCTGTTGTTCTTAAGTGCTCTGTCGACCAAGGAGTGGAGATTCGCCGAAATAAGGGTGGATACTTTTTCCAATAAGGTTGCCATTTTGTTTACCTCCCGCGTAATATGCTTTTGATCTATTTTGTTTTTAAGTGTAGCGTCGAATGGACACTTTGTCAAAGGTCGAAGTTCGCCAGTCCGGCGACCTGAGTGCCATTTCCGACACATACTATTACGTGAGTTGAGAGGTTGAAGTTGCAGTGGTCGGCTGCGCTCCGCTTTGCGCTTTGGCTTGCCATATGCGTAGTTCTGGGTATAATGGCGGTTGTAATTAGCCGCCACCCTAGCTCAATCGGCAGAGCAGACGCTTCGTAAGCGCCAGGTTTTGGGTTCAATTCCCAAGGGTGGCTCTCCGGCCCCGAAGTTGACGGGGCCGTTTTTATAGTTCAATGGCGAAAGGATATATGTGGTGCGGCGGATACTCAACCGGGTTTGGCAATGGCTTAGTGCGGATAGAAGACTGGCCGAAGCCCTCATCGCGCTGTTGACCATCCAGGCTATTGTACTGCTCCTTCCCCAGGCTCCGGTTTCTACCTCCACTAGCCCCGTCTATGCACGCTGGCTCGCCGGACTGCGACCAACCTTCAAAGCCTGGACCACACCATTGGCGACAGTGGGCCTGCTTGCGGTGCGGACCTCGCTGTGGATGCGCGCTCTCCTCGCCTGGTTGGCCCTGATCGTGGCCGCGCGCTTTGACGATTTGCTTGAACATTGGAAGGAATGGCCGCACTCTCGTCGCTGGCTTCAGATATTGGCGTGTGTTGCCGGTTTGCTCATTATCAGCGGATGGGGCATGCAGACACTGTGGGGCTGGAAACAATCGGACGTGATTGTCTGGCCTGCCACGCCCATCGCTATCCCGGAGCGTGGATTGACACTGCCGGCACGCGGTAGTGCTTCGCAAGGCCGGTTTATTCCTTTGCGGACGGGGCAATATGGACTATACTTTGTTCCCAAAGGGAGCAGCGTGGGGCTGGTGGTGCAGGCGTCGGATGCACAAGGGCAGGTTCTGCCTCTGTCACCCTCGGCGCGTGATGAGCCACAGGACGAATTGCGCTTGGCGTTAACCGTCGAGGCACCGGAAGCGTACTTTGCGCTCCCTCAAGTAGGCTACGTTTTTCGCCTTAGCCGGCTGCATGAAACAGATGAGCCGATCCAGGCGCAGGTCTATCGTAGTGCCGATGGTGAATTGCTCGTGGAAACAACACTGCAAGGCGAGGAGTTGCTGGGCAACTACGTGTTGTTCGCCGACGATGTACGGCTTGATGTACAACGTTACGCGCTGCCGCGCTTTGAGGCTGTGTACAATCCTGGCGCGCCGTTCGAGGGCATAGGGATGCTGGCATTGCTCGGTGCTGTCCTTGGACATTATCGTCTCCGCGGTGCCACCTTTGCACAACCGGTGAAGGAAGAGTCGGACGACGAGGATTCGTCAACCGATTGAACGAATCTTTGGACTTTCGACTACCTTAGGGGAGGGATGTATGCGTTCGATCATCATTGGGGTGGCGGGAGGGACCGGTTCCGGCAAGACCACTGTGGCAAACCGCATCCTGGAGCGTGTTGGGGCGGAGCATATTGCCTGTATCCCACATGACGCGTATTATAAAGATATGCGTCACCTGTCGTTGGAGGAACGCGAAAACCTGAACTTTGATCATCCAGACGCATTGGAAACCACGCTGATGATTGAGCACTTGTCCTTATTGCGCAACGGCTATCCCGCTGAAATCCCAGTCTACGATTTCACCCGACATGCGCGCACCGACGAGACGATTCACGTAGAGCCAGCCCCTATTGTGCTGGTGGAAGGTATCCTTATTTTTGCGGAACCAGATTTGCGCAGGTTGTTTGATGTGAAATTGTTCATTGATACGGCCAGCGACATCCGCTTGATTCGCCGTCTTCAGCGCGATATGCAAGAACGTGGACGCACATTTGAGTCAGTCATCACCCAGTACATGACAACGGTGCGCCCGATGCATCAGGAGTTTGTCGAG
>JBJYXQ010000395.1:0-5194 GCA_046260035.1 Anaerolineae bacterium | reverse complement strand
CGGCTGACGGTCTGCTCGGTGCACTCGTACTCGAAGTGTTCGAGGTAGCGCAGGCCATCCTGCATGCCAGCGGCAAGGCTCGGGTCGAGCTGCACCGTGAGGTTGCCGCGCCGTTCGTTGAATTCCGGTGGCAGCGCGATGGCTTCGGTACGCGAACCGCCTTCGGTGAGCTGTCCCGCCGTCCCCACGATGTCGGGCGTGGTGTAGCGGAAGACGAGCAGCGAGCCGTCCGGCCCGGTGCTAAGGCGCGGTTTGCTCGCGTCGGCGTACTCCCCGGAAATTGCGCTGAAGATGAGTTGCGCGTTGACCACATCCTCCACCGTGACCCACCACGTCACTTTGCGCTCACCGCGCGCGGGGATCGTGACGGTCTGGCGTGGCGGTGTCTCGGTGTGGACGCCCACACCTTCGGCGCTGAGGCTGACTTCGACGGTGAGGTCTTGCCCGGTGTTGTTGCTGACGTTCGCCGCGAGTTGCGCGCGGTCGTCCACGACGAAGAAGCGCGGGGTGACGGGGCGCACCAGCAGCGGCTTCGTCGCGACGAGGTCGGCGCTGCCCTCGCCCACAGTCGTATCGGCGGTGAGGCCGACGGCATGCAGCGTCCAGGTGGTGAGGTTGTCGGGTAGGGTGAGCGTGATGGTCGCGCGGCCCTCGCGGTCGGTCACGATCATGGGATTCCAGTAGGCGGTGTCGGCGAATTCCTCGCGGATCTCCACACCTTCCGGCGGCGCGACGGCTTCGGCGTACTTCATCTCTTCCGCTTCTGCAGCCATAGGTGCTGCTGTGGCCATAGGCATCGCGGCGGGTGCTTCCATCGCTTCATCTTCACCCAATCCATACGTGTCTCGGGTCATGCCGGAGGCTTGCGCGAGACTGAGATCCAAATCTTCGGCGATTTCTTCGAGATAGCGGTTCACGGAAAGGCTGAGCACGCTGCCGGTGTTGACCTGCAGCATCCGGCGGGCGTAGAAGCCCTGCACGATGTCGCTACTGCGCGGTCGCAGGCTGAGCACGGCTTTGTCGACAACGTCGAGCGAGAATTCTACACCTGCGGCCGGTTCGCCGTCGGGCAGTGTCGCGCGGATGGTATAGTTCACCTCTTCACCCGGCTGCGCCTGTTCGACGTCGGTTTCTAGGTGCAGGTTGAGGGTTACGGGCTGCAGTTCTACGTCTAGCGGTAGAAGGCCCATCTTGAAATCCGCCGGTTTACCATCTTGCCGCCCGTTGA
Organism: Anaerolineae bacterium; assembly: GCA_046260035.1. Lineage (GTDB taxonomy): Bacteria > Chloroflexota > Anaerolineae > B4-G1 > SLSP01 > DSWT01. The sequence continues at coordinate 3,966 of JBJYXQ010000395.1, read as the reverse complement.
TCAAAACGACTGAGACGTAGATGTTGGGGATGTCGTCTTCGGTGATGGGCAGGCGGTAGATAGTGCTGTTGTTCGTGAGCTGGATGACCTCGTGGCGGCGGACGTTCGCGCGTTCGACGGTCACCAGCGCGAGATGCTCACCTTCGAAGGGCGAGGGGATGAGGATTTCTGCAGTCTCGCCGACCTGGTAGGTGTTCTTGTCGCTGATAAGGGTGATGCGGTCGTTGTTTTCGCGCCGCCAGGAGACGTAGTCTTTGCCCGAAACCCAGATGAAGATGGAGGAGCGGATTGCTTCTTCCCCCCCTTCCGTCCCCCCCGATGGGGGGGAGGCGACGACGTGGTAGGAGCCGCCTTCCGCTGGCGTGAAGCTTGCCACAGCCTCGCCGAGGTTGTCGGTGGTGACGGTGGTTTCGTCTACCAGTGTCTCTTTGGTCTCCCATGTCCAGGAGCCGCCGCCGAATTCGTTTTCGACGAAGGTATTGATCCACTCGCGGCGGTAGAACTCGACTTTGATGGCTTTGTCGGGTAGGCGCGTGCCTTCCCAGTCCACGACCACGAGGTCGATTTCATTCGGTTTCCCGGCTTCGCCGACGTACTTCTGCGCGCTAAGGCCGATGTAGTACGAGCCGGGATGCACGACGACGTCCGTGCGCCCGGAGATGGCCTGGTTGTCGGGGCCGGTAGCGGTGGCTTCTAACGTGATGCGTGAGGCGGTGCGACCAGTCGCCTCCGTAAGTGCGTCTTTGAGCGTTGCGCCGTCAAGGGTGATGTTCAGCTCGCCGTTGGCGTCGGTGGTGCCGCTGCCGCTGAGGATGGGTTCGCTCGGTGCGGGTTCACGCCACCACCACCAGCAATCGAAGCAGATGTAGGGATCATCGACGTCGGAGAAGCTGTAGCGCCCGCCCCACGGCGGTTGGAAGCGATAGCTTTCGGCCAAAACGTTCCACGTGACGTCGGTGTTTGCCAACGGGCCGCCGAAGTAGTAACGCGCGGTGATCGTCGCTGCCACGTCGTCGCCGCTCTGGACTTCAGCGTCGGTGGTTTCAACAACAATCTCGAACTCCGGCGCGCGATAAGCTGCCACCTGGAAACTAGCATAGCCTCCGTAATCGCCAAAGGAGACGTAAATCTGGTAATCGCCCAGACTGGCGCCTTCCGCCAGATCGAGCGTCCCATCGAACGTTCCCAACTCACTGAGCGTAAGCTGTTCGTTGTAAATTTCCTCGTAGGCTGCGTCGCGGATCGAGACTTGGACTTGTCGCACGCCAGGTAGGTTGTAAGCGGCATCGTCTTCGGAGCGCACCACGCCTTTGAAGGCCACGGTTTGTCCGGGCCGGTAGATGGGACGGTCGGTGTAGACGTAGGTGCGATATTCCTGTGAGGATTCGCCTTCTCCTACGCCAAAGTCCCACGGGCTAACGCCGCGTCCCCAGCCCTCGGCGACGGCGGCGAAAGGCTCTTCGCTGTAGACGATGACGGTGTTGCGCTCGCGGGGCAGGCCGATGCGGGCGATGCCGTCGTTGTCGGTGATGGCGGTTCCCAATCTGTTGCCGTCTTGCTGGATCAGATCCAGGGATAGATTGGGCACCGGCGCGCCGGTGCGCAAATCGGTGGCCCAGACGAAAGCCATATCCGGTCCGATCTTCAACGTCAGGTTGAGATTGGATACGACCAGGACGTGCCTCCGGTTATAGTAATAGCTCCGTTCTTTGTCGATGTCCGGCGAATCGGTGTCCAGGAGATAGACGCCCGGTTCCAACGTCCCGCCCGGCGTTTCGGTCAGGTCGATGACGGTGTAGCTTTGCTCGTTGAGCGGACTTTCCAGATTTTGTCGCCACTCGCGGAGCAATTGGCTGCCGGAAGGCAATTGCTCTTCCCATTGCCAACGGGAGGTAGACAGCGCGTCCAACGGTAGTTTGTAGAGGCGCAGATTCACCCGGTTGACGTTGACGTGGCTGAGGACGAGCTGCGCCGGAAGTGCGGCGTCATACGTGCCGATTGTGTCAGGGACACGCAGACGGTACGCCGGGTCCAGCGGGGCTGTGCGAAACTTGACGGTGCGCCCGCGCGGGATAGTGTTGCCATAGGGATCGGCAATACCATCGTTGATGACGACGGTGTATTCGGTCGAAGGCTGTGCGCCAAACTGCACGACGAACGTGTTGTTGTAGCGGGCGAAGTAGGTATACACCTGCGTCGGCGAAAGGGGTGGTGTCATCGTCAGGTTGGGCATCACCGTATCAGGATCGATGGGCGTATTGAAGACGATCTCGAACGTGGTATGCGGCGGCGCGTTGCGCTCCAGATTCTCGGGATTGGTGGCGACGATTTCGGGCAAGGGGACGGTGGTAAATTGCCACGTGTACGCTTCCTTCATCCCCATGCCGCCCGCGGCGGAGGTGATGCCTGTATCCAACTGCACGGTGTACGTTGTGTTGAAATCCAAAGCGCGAGTAGGCGTGAAAACCACGGTGTTGTCTTCAACGGAGAACGTCCCATTGACGTCGTTGCCCGCCAGGCCCCGCCCGCCACTCAAGGTGAAGGCGGCCTCGACGGATTCCAGGTCCACCGGCTGGTTGAATTGCACGCTGATGGCGGTGTTGATGTCCACCAGCGTTGCGTCATTACGGGGCCGTGTCCACACGACAGTTGGTGGTATGGTGCTGAAATGCCACACGTAATCCTCCGCCAATACTGCGCCCGCGATGTCTTGCAGTCCGGCATTCACCGTCGCACGATATGTGACGCCGCCCGCCAGTGGTTCTTCGGGCGTGAAGACGTAGATGGACGTGTTGAGCCATTCACCACTGCCCTTGATTTCAGGATCGAAGGTCACGGGATCAGGCAGATTCTCCATCTGTGCCAGCGTGGTCAGGGGAACGACGGGGCGGTTGAACATTACGGTGATGGTCGACTCGGTCTCCACGTCGGTGGTGTCCGGGTCGGGGATTACCTGAGCGACTTCGAGGTAGCCCGCCGTCGCAAAGCGAAAGGTATATGGCTCGCGCAGCAATTCACCCGTTTCGGCGCTGGCGTTCTGTGTGAGGATCACATCGAAGACGGTATCGCGGGGCAACGCACCGGTAGGCTGGAAGCGCAGGGTGCGCGCGTCGACCCAGGAGAGTTCGCCTTTGACCGGCGTGTTCTCGCCTGCCAGTTGCAGCGTGAACGCGCTCGCCACGGCAGATTGGTCCATCGGCTTGTCGAACACAATCTCGATCGCGTCATCGGGCTTCAGGCTTTCGCCGCGTTTGGGACTGCGCTGGATGATGATGGGCGAGAGCATATCGGCGGGCACGGGTGTGTAGGGGACAACGGGCTTGGGCGGGAGTGGTGTCGCGGTGGGTTTGGGCGTGGCGGTGGACACCGGTTCTGGCGTCCCCGGTTGCGGGGTCCCCGTCTGTGGGATAAGGCGGCACGCGAAGGTGCTCAGCAGCAACAGGCTTAATGGAATCAATAGCCAGGTTTTTCGTTTCATCTCACTCCTCCAAAATAGCTATATTGTGTCATTCCGAGCGAGCCGCTGCGGAGCAGCGGGTGCGAGGAATCTCGTTGTTGAGAAACGAGACCCCTCGCGTCGCTCGGGGTGACACATTGCATAAAATTTTTGTCCTCGTTGGTGAGCCCTCGGCTCGTGGGAACTCCTCCAAAAATAGTCGCATAGTCGTTAGTCTTATAGTCGGAGCATCTGTGTGCGCAGGATCTGCCGATAACGCTATGCCCATTCTACTCCAATACGTTATGCATGGACAGCCTGGTATTAGGACGAAATCCCATACTGGAAGGTTCCATCGGTAAGGGTGCGTAAAAGTATAACTTCCACCGAAGGCAAAGGCTGTGGCCGGTCTCTGACCGTGCCACAGCAGGCCCAGGCTTGGGCGGTCATGGTTATCGTATTTCAAATTTACCCCTTCCCCAACCCTCCCCCTGCGCTTCGCGCGGGGGAGGGCGATAAATTTCGGTTCT
>JBJYXQ010000394.1:0-14723 GCA_046260035.1 Anaerolineae bacterium | reverse complement strand
GCGCTCTTCTTCTCCTTTGGCTACGAGAGCATCGCCGCACGTGACCAGCGGGAGACGGTCCTCGCGCGCAGCCTCGATTGGCTGATGACATCCCCTCCGACCGTCGCGCTTGAGCTCAAACACCTTAGCGGTCCACTGGACATCGGCCTGCCGGGCGAAGCCGTCACCCACACACTGCGCCTCCGACACACCGGCTATGGCGGTCTCACCACACCCGTCACACTAAAGCTGGATTCCACCGCTTGGCCCGCCACGCTGACGCCATCCACAACTACCCTCTCAGCGTGCGAATCCATCACCCTCACCGTCGTCGTTACCATCCCCGCCGAGATTGGGATCAATGTCAGCAATGCCCTCACCGTGACGGCAGTTTCACCATTTTTAGCGACGGAGACAGCCACCACCCTGCGGGTCAAGACACCCGCATCAGTGCTTTTGGTTGATGATGACCGCTGGTATTCAATGGAAGAGTACTACACAAGCGCACTGACCGCGCGCGACATTCCTTTCGACATATGGGACATCGCCGATAACCTAGGCGGACTACCCGGCGTGAGATCGCCCAGCCTTGATATCCTGCGCCGTTATCCAATAATTATCTGGTTTACCGGCTACGACTGGTACGCTCCAATTCTAGAACAAGAAGCGACAAATCTGCTGGCTTATCTCGATGGTGGGGGGCGGCTACTACTATCCTCGCAGGATTTTCTCTATTACCATGACAATAGCGCATTGTCTCGGCGCTTTGGGGTGCTGCATTGGGATGAAGTCCTCGCGCCCACTCAAGCCTTCGGCGTTCCAGATCACCCCGCCGGTGGGATGTGGGGGCCAGTCGAGCTAGACTTCCCTTTCAAGAATTGGGCCGACACCATCGAGCCCACGCCCGATGCTACACCCGTCATCCGTGGACAACTGGGGCAGCCGCTCGGCGTCGCTGCCACGGAAATTGTGTCAAACTCACGGACGCTGTTTTACGCCTTCCCGTTGGAAGCTCTGCCCTTCGACACACGCACCACGGCGCTGGCGCAAGGTGCCGGTTGGCTCTCCCCATTAGGAACCAGCCAGTGGACCATCGCACCAACAGCGCCTCTACCTGGTGAACTGGTAACGCACACCCTCGTCCTTCGCAACGACGCAACGGAAATGTTGACCGCAACCGTCACTCACACATTGCCCACGTCAGTCACACTCGCAATCGACACCTTACCTGCTAAGTGGGAGTATGCTGCAGCATCGCGGACGCTCACCTGGAACGGTGAAGTACAGCCGAACATACCCTTGACCTTTACCTGGGCTGTCATCCCAACAGGCAATCCAGGTGCAGTCATCCCGCTCTCCCTCACCTTGGGACTGCCCACGTGGGGCTTTGCCTTTGCGCGGGACGCTGCCCTGCATATCGCCGCCGCCGATCTGTCAGCGAGCGGGTGGCTCTCGCCTGAGTGGGCCGCGATACACGCCGGTACACCGGTATCACTGACTTTTATGCTACAGAATGATGGATCGGATGCAGTGAGGGAGGGGAGAATGCGGGTATGGCATACGCTGGGCACATCGTCACCCGAGGCGCTATTGCCTTCCGTGAGTGGTTGGGAGTCAACGCCTTGGGAAGGCACACTTGATGTCGGGGAAACACTTATGGTCACTGTGCCACTGCGTGCGTGGACATGGAAATTACCAGTTCGCGTGGACGCCATTCTTGAGGACAACGCTGGTCAACGATGGGAACGTCGGCTGTGGTTGAATGTGGAACCCTGGCAGTGCTATCTGCCGGTGATTTATAAACAAAGGTAGGGCAGGTTAATATCCTGCCCTACCCTAACAAGACAAAGTCACTTTGCCAATTGGCGAATCACCATCACCACTTTGCCCTGGACTCGCACATCATTCGCCGGAACAAAGATCGGTTTCATGGTCGGGTTAGCCGGCTGCAACCGCACCCGGTTGCCCTCATAGTAGACTTTTTTCAGCGTCGTTTCGGCGTTGTTGTTCAACCAGACGGCAGCCATTTCGCCGTTCTCAACTCGTTCCTGGTGGCGCAGGATGACGGTGTCGCCATCGTGGATAAGCGCGTCGATCATTGAATTACCTTGGACTTGCAGTGCAAAAAGGCTGGTAACGTCGTGTCCAAAGAGTGCACGATTGATCTCGACCGTCTCAGTTCCGGCGAGAGCCTCGACCGGAATAGGTGCGCTGGCGACGATGTAGCCCAGGAATGGGATCGACAGCGTCTCAGCGCTACCGGCCAGGAAATCATCAGATTTGGTATTCGACGGATATGCCTCTGCAATCAGGCGAATACCGCGCGAGATTGACGATTCACGGGCGATCAAGCCGCGCTCTTCCAGGCCTTTGAGATAGTAGGATACCAGGGATGTTGAAGGGATATTCAATGCTTCACCAATTTCACGCACAGTTGGTGGGTAACCATTGGCGCTGATATAGTCCCCCAGGAAAGCATACATCTTAGCTTGTCGTTCGGGTAATTTTGTCTTCTTTTTCTTCATCATCCACCCCCACTCTGATGTAGTGTGTTTCAGATTATCCCAAGTTATCCCAAACTTATTATAATCGCACATTTGTTCTATGTCAAGCCCCAAATCGAAAAGCCATTCGAAATCTCTAGGTATCCATCAAGTAAGACATCAATAGTGAATTGGCGAAACTAACGAAATTACTACAAAACTGCCACATACAAACCAAAAAAGGGGATTGCATTATCATTCATTTTGTTGTAAAATAGTACATGGACTCATTGTAGTCAAACAACCCGAGCACACATACCCAAGCATTATTGGAACGCACTAACTGAAATTATAGGCGAGAAAATATGAAATCGATACAGTTATTCAATAAATTAAGCATAGTGCTCTTACTCGCCATCATGGGAGGGCTCTTTGCTCCACAGGCCAGTTCCGCACAAAACGGAACTGATCCACTCTTCTTTGAAGAAACCGGCCATGAGGTTAAAAACGAATTCCTTGCTTATTTCCAAAAGTACGGTGGGTTAGAAATCTTCGGCTATCCCATTACTGAGCAATTCGTGGATCAAGGACTCTTAGTACAATACTTCCAGAAAGCACGCCTGGAATTGCATCCAGAGAATCCGGTCCAATACAGAGTACAACTGGGACTGCTTGGCGAAGAGCTAAAATACCGGCAACCTCCGGTGACAGAACCAACCCCGCGCTCGCGACGTAAGGTCTTTTTCCCTGAGACGGGACATACGGTATCCTACGCTTTCCTCGATTTCTTCAATGAAAATGGCGGGATAGACATCTTCGGCTACCCCATCACGGAGATGTACTTTGAGGAAGGTCAAATTGTCCAGTACTTCCAACGTCTCAAGCTACAATGGCAACCCAACGATCCCGCGAACGCGGTGATTATCGACAATTTGGGGGAAATTTACCTCAGCATCTATGGTGACCGTATGCCATCAGAGGCGTTGCGTCCGCGTACCGATGCGAAACCAGCAACAGCGGGAACCGCAGTCCCCAGCGAACTGCATGCTATGGTATCACTACGCTACTCGGTTATGACTGCAAAGCGCAATCAAACGGTGACCGTTTTAGTGACCGACAACAACGGTGATTATGTAGAAAATGCACGGGTTGAAATTAGCTTCATCGAAACGGACACAAACAAAGTTCTACCCAATAGCTCTCAAACGCTCTTGACAAACAAACGAGGCTTTGCAAATGCCTCATTACCCGTTAACGAAGGACGTTCTGGCACAAATATAATCGTGCGTGTTATCGTCACATATGGGGAATTGAGCACAACGGCCAAGAATGTTTTTCTGTTGTGGTGGTAAGATATAAAAATAACAACAGCGCGGCATATTGCCGCGCTGTTGTTATTTTTGGTGATGGCGCTAGATTGGCAGCGCCAAACGGAATCTACTCCTCAGCACCTTCCGATACAGGGATCAATCCTAAGCGGGCTTTAAGCCGCGCGAACCAGGATGTCTTGCGAATTGAAGGCGTTCCACTGGAGCGCATATTCCGCAATCGATCTACTGTCCGGCGTAGCTTTTGCATTTTCACCAAATTCTCTTTGTCTGCCATAGAATTGTCCTCCCGATTCCTCAAGGAATCAACGACGATCAAATTCTAACACCAACTCACTGTAAAGCAAATCACCCGTTCATCGGTGAAGTTAAACACGGCACATGCCTTCGAGGCATCCCCCTAGTCCTCCGCCTTCTGAGGCGGTTGTTCCGGCGAAGAGACGAAGAGATAACCCACACCACGCACGTTTAAAATATAGCACGGATTCTCAGGATCGGGTTCTAGCTTGCGACGTAAACGGCGGATATGAACCCGCACGATTGAACGTGCTCCCCAAGCATCGGTATCGTACCCCTGTGCACAACGCACCAGCTCCTGTGGTGTACACACTTCCCCCACCCGCGCGACCATGCATTCCAGAAGACGGAACTCTGTTGGCGTCAGCTCGACGGGTTCTCCGCGATACGTGACCATATGTTTCGCTTTATCGATCTGGATATCGCCGACGACAGTGGTGCCATCATCCTCCTTTTCCTGTTCGAGGGCCTCAACACCCATTAAACCGTCCGTCGTCGCCACCAGAGCTTGCAATGTATTCTGAAGTTGTCCGATAAGCTGACGGCGGTGGCGCCCGGCTTTTAATTCTGAGAGCGCGCGCCGCACAGCTACCAACACCTCTTCCACAGGACTGGGCTTGAGCAGAAAATCGTACGCACCTTTGCGCAACGCCTGCACTGCTGTCTCCAATGTGCCATAACCGGTAATGAGGATAATGATGGTTTCCGAAGAAATTCTGCGGATGCCGTCCAGGACCTGCAAGCCATCCATACCTGGTAAGCGCAGGTCGAGAATCGCCAAGTCAAACATCGGCTCCTGACGCACGATGGCGAGTGCTTGCTCACCGGAAGCTGCCAACGTGACGTGATAGCCTTCGAGACGCAGAACTTCGCCGAGGGTAATGCGCTCGGCTGCTTCGTCATCCACCACCAAAATACGAATTTCCTCCATCAAGCCTCCTCGTAGTGCTGCGGCAAACGCACGATAAAGGTTGTCCCACTCCCAGGCGGGCTTTCCACTTCGATCATGCCACCGTGGCGCTCAACGATGCCATAACTAATTGCCAATCCCAATCCCGTACCGGTCGATTTTGATGTGTGGAAGGGTTCAAACATATGCTCGCGCATCTCTGCTGCAATACCCGGACCGCTATCACGGAACGCAACCACGATTTGTCGACGTTCGGCATGATAGGCCGTACCAACCCACAACGTTCCACCGTCAGGCATAGCCTCCAATGCATTGATAATAATATTTAGAAAAACTTGCGTTAACTGGTTGGGCGCACCGCGCGTTGGCGGTAAATTCGAAGACAGCCGCGATACAACCTCGATCCGCGCTTGTTGCAGACGCTTACCGGCAATCGCCAGCGCATCTTCAACCGGGCGATTCACATCCAGGGGTTGCATCGCCGACGAGGGGCGATAGAAGTCCAACATACGGCGCACGATCTGCACCAGGCGGGTTACCTCTTGCTGTGCCATTTCGAGGAACTGCCGCCGTTTTTCCTCTTCCAAACCTTGATGCAGAGATAAATGCAGACTATTCTGAATCGCCTGAAGTGGATTGTTGATTTCGTGCGCCAGCGACGCCGCCAGACGCCCCACCGCAGCCATCTTCTCAGCCTGGATCAACTGATTCTGGGAGCGCTCGACTTCTTCGGCAAAAGACTCCAAATCCTGAAACAGCCGTGCGTTCTGAACAGCTACCGAGACGGTTGCCGCGAGGTGCTCTACCAACGGAATCGTTTCCTCATCTAGTTCCGCTGTCTGCTTCAACACAACCAGCGCGCCGATACGCTCGCTGCCTTTGATCAATGGCACACACAAAATGTTCAGTGAGGCGCTATTCAACGCCTCATTCCAAAAACCTTCGCTGACTTCCCGGAATAACAGGGAGCGATCATCGGTTACCACACCGCGTAAAACGGCATCAGCAGCAGGGACGACTCGCCCCTCCAGCCAGACATCAGATTTCGCGCGCGCTGTCCGCACCACCCACGCCTGGGATTCTTCATCGTTGAATACCAGGGCCAGTGCATCCGTTTCTATCAAGCGCCCCAACCCTTCCAAGGCCGAAGCCAACACCTCATCCAAATCCAGGCTCGAGGACACCATACGATTGATATCGTCAAGCGCCGCCAACTCTTGATTGCGCCGCCGGAGCATTTGCTCCGTCCGCCGGATGCGCAGCACCACACCCACGCGCGCCATCAATTCCTGGGGGTCAAAGGGTTTGATGACATAATCGTCGGCCCCCATCTGGAGACCGCGTGTCTTTGATGGAATGGAGTCCAGGCCGGTGATGAGGATCACCGGGGTCTGTCCCAACTTTGGATCGGCCTTCATCCGCTCCAGGATGTGGAAGCCATCTTCACCGGGCATCATCACATCGAGCAGCACAGCATCGACCGGGGTTCCCTTTTCCAATTCCTGCTGCAGCAACGCCAGTGCCCCCTCCCCCTCGACGGCCACTAACGCCTCGCAGGGAATCATATCCAACACCTCTTTAACCAGTTGGATCATTTTGGGGTCATCATCGACCACCAGGATGCGCGCCTGCGAATCGATCATAGTACCTCTTAATAACTGGGGACAGCCTGTTCGACCGTTGCAAACAAATGCGCAAACCGCGCTTCGCTGGCGTTCAACACACCTACCCGTGGCTCATCGCCCCATCCAGCAAATATCCTGCACCAATCCGCATCTGTTCCATCGAGTGGGACAAAAAAGCTCCGCGCTCTAGGATATGAATGCCGGGTATGCACCTGGACCGACATATTGTAATGCAGTTCCAGAAGACGCCCCTCCGCGCGACAATGTTCCAATCTATCGGCGGGAAGCTCTGCATCTTCCTCATAGCCTACCCAATGGGCGACGGCGTCGTTAAAGGCGGACATAACCTCTTCATAAGCAGCATCCTCGGGGAACAACATGTAGGTACCGCCGTCCCAATAGATGGCAATCCAATCAGCTTGTGAATTGAAAACTCGCAAAAACCACAGCCCGTCACTGTTGGTTAAGGAGCCAATCCACCAAACCAACAGTCCGGCCACGACAACTAATACGACCAACACCCCCAAGAAGCTAGGTTGTTTGCGCATCGCTTTGTTTCCTCCTACAATAAATTATACCCCGCCTTAGCTAATTTGGAAAGCACGCTGAGAGTTTAGCGACCAAAAAAACGGAGGGGACATCCCCTCCGTTTTTATCGCCACAATAGTTTAGCCGGCCTCTTTGTCCACCAACCAACAAGCAACATAGTGCCCCGAACCATAATCCTTGAAGACCGGTTCTTCCTGATCGCACAAGCCCTTGATCGCATAAGGACAGCGAGGATGAAAGTGGCAGCCTCGTGGCGGATTGATCGGACTGGGCACATCACCTTGGAGGATGATACGGTCACGCGATCCGGCCTTGCGGGGGTCGGCAATCGGGATAGCCGACATCAGCGCCCGCGTGTATGGGTGCAAGGGTTGAGCAAAAATTTCGTGGCGGTCGGCTAATTCGGCCATCTTGCCGAGATACATCACCGCCACGCGCGTGCTGATGTGTTCCACTACACTCAGGTTATGCGCGACAAAGAGATAGGTCAACTCCAATTGTTCCTGCAAATCCATGAGGATATTCAATACCTGCGCCTGCACGGACACATCCAGGGCCGATACTGGCTCGTCGGCGACAATGAATTTTGGATCCAACGCCAATGCGCGCGCGATACCGATCCGCTGACGTTGCCCACCGGAGAACTCGTGCGGGTAACGCTTGGCATGGAAATCTTCCATGTTGACCATGCGCAATAGGTGAATGACCTTTTCCCAACGTTCCTCGGGTGCCCCAATGTGATGGATAACCATCCCCTCCATAATGCTTTCGCCCACCGGCATACGCGGATCCAATGAAGAATACGGATCCTGGAAGACAATCTGCATATCCTTACGAATATCCTTCAGTTCCTTACCGCGCAGCGCGAAAACATCACGTCCCTCAAAAAGGACCTGACCAGCGGTCGGCGGGATCAAACGTAGCAATGTACGTCCAACGGTCGTTTTGCCACAACCGGATTCGCCCACAAGCCCCAGCGTTTCTCCGCGTCTGATCGTGAAACTGACCCCATCAACGGCCTTTACATACGCTTCAACGCGCTGCAGAAGTCCCCCGCGAATTGGGAAATACTTTACCATATCCTTCACAGCAATCAGATTCTCTTTCCCGTTATCGTGATCGGCTTGCATTTGCATCTCAGCCATTGCGCTTCTCCTTCTGATCCTGGTAAAGCCAGCAACGCACATAGTGGTCAGGCTCATATTCAATCAAATCGGGGTCGCGCTCGGTGCAAATTCTCAGGTCATGATCAAGGCGCGCCAAGCAGCGCGGGGCAAACTTACATCCCGGTGGCAGATCAATCAGGTTAGGCACCGAACCAGGGATGGTATCCAGCCGATTTTTCACGACGCCCATCACCGGAATGGAGGCTAATAAACCATGGGTATAGGGATGCAATGGATTATCGAAAAGTGTATTGACGACCGCCTGTTCAACCACACGGCCCGCATACATAACCGATACCCGTGCAGCCATCTCCGCAACCACACCCATATCGTGCGTGATGAGGATGATCGACGCACCGAACTCATCTTGCAGACCACGCATCAGATCCAATATTTGTGCCTGGATGGTCACGTCGAGCGCCGTCGTCGGTTCATCAGCGATCAACAGTTCCGGCTCGCAGGCCAGCGCCATTGCAATCATCACGCGCTGCGCCATGCCGCCAGAAAGCTCGTGCGGGTACGAGTGAACGCGTTTCCCTGGTTCCGGAATACCGACTGTGCGCAGCAAGTGTGTCGCTTTCTTCCATCCTTCTTTCTTATCCATACCCCGGTGAATCTGCAAAACCTCTGCAATCTGATCGCCAATCCGAAACACCGGATTCAGACATGATGTAGGTTGCTGAAAAATCATCGATAAGCGATCACCACGCATCAAACGCATCTGAGCTTCAGGAAGCTTCAGCAAATTTTGGCCGTTGAACAACACTTCTCCGTCCACAACTCTTCCGGGAGATCCCACTAACTGCATAATCGAAAATGAGGTCACACTCTTCCCGCACCCGGATTCGCCCACCAGTGCCACAATTTCCCCACGCCTGACGTCAAAATCCACCCCGTCGACGGCCTTTACCACGCCATCTTCGGTGTAGAAGTACGTCTTGAGGTTACGCACCTCAAGTATCTTATCAACTGTTGTAACGTTTTCCACGATCGACTCTCCCTAAAAATAGTGGCAGCGTTGAAGCGCTGCCACCACAATACAAATACTACGACTATTGAACATCAAACGCCTCGATGTTCCACATCGCGGAGTCTTCAGTTGCGTCCATAATAAAACCATCCACCTCCAGGCGAACCAGCGCGAGCTTATAGTGAAGGAAAAGTGGCAGCACCGGCAATTGCTCGGAGAAAATGCGTTGAGCGTCCTGATACCCCTCGATGTAGTCGGTGGTACCAGGGAGAGCGGCAAGCGCGCGGTTACAGGCCGCATCAAAGTCAGGATCCGCGAAGCCAGAGACGTTCTCTCCAATCCAGCCATTGTCGGCGGACGGAACTTCGCCGCTCAAATAACGACCGCAGGATGGCTCGACACTGCTTGCAAAAGAAGTGACGTCAAAGCGTCGACCGAACAGTGGCCCTTCCGGCCCACTGGCAAAGTATTGGCCCACAGGCACATTCTCTAAGTTCACCATGAACCCGCAATCAGCCAGGTTCTGCTGCCAAATTTGCACGGACTGAATACGCGTCGCGTCAGTGATACTCAACCATGTGAACTCAAGTGGCGTTCCGTCGAGAACGCCCTCAACGTCCTTGGCCTCGCGCACCCCATCATCATCGGAATCCACCCACCCCATTTCCTCAAGCAAGGTTTGCCCTTGTTCGGGATCGTAGGGATACTCGGTTAAATCGCCGGCGTAATAGGGATGATCGGGTGGGAGATAGGAATTGAGGACGCTAGAGAGACCGTACAACACGGTGTCTGCCACGACCTGGCGATCGAGACAATAGGCGAATGCCTGGCGCATGCGCACGTCTCCAAAGAAATCGGGACGGTCGTATTCAGGCACGGGACTTATGCCGAAGTCCACGTGCTCCCATGTGGTGCTTGCAACGCTGGCGAGTCTGACCACGCTTTCCTGCTCGAGCTTGAGCAACAACGGGGTCAAATCTGCCGACAAAGCATCCTGGGTGACGATGTCACACTCGCCAGAGATCAACTGCGCCACAGCAGAGTTCGGATCAGAGACGAAGCGGAAAATGACAGTATCCATATAGGGCAGTCCCTCGGAAGCGCGGTAATAGAGGGGATTCTTCTCGACAGTAATGTGATCACCGGGCACCCATTCCTTGATAACGAATGCGCCCCAACCAATTGGCATACGGGAAGATTCTTCCGCCTCCAGCAGATCGGCGGGACCGTAACCCAACTCTCCCTGCCAGAGATGACGAGGCAAAGGCAACCAGAAATTCGTGAAGTAAGTTTTATCGATGTAGCCAGGCAGACCAATCCAAATCGCAGTCTTGTCATCCAAGGCTTCATAAGAAGCCGTACGGTCAATCGTGAACTTGCTTACGGGTGTGGATGGGTCGGCAGCTAGTTCAAAAGTGTAGATAGAATCATCCACGGTCAAGTCTTCACCGTCGGACCACTTAAGACCATCAAGCAGCTTGAAGGTTACAAACATCTGGTCCATTTCCATCGGAGGGCCTTCGAACTCCACAGCACAATCCGTCGAGTAACAGCCATACGGGCGCACCATCATCCCCTCAGCCAATTCGACAGGATCGCCATTATCATCTACAACGATGTCACCAGCCTGGACGGTCACTGCGTTGATAATCGCGTCGCCGTCTTCAGTACTCGGCAATTTTTCCAGAATGATAGCCTGGTAGGCATAGGAGCGGTTATCGATGGGGCCATCGTATACTGCGTGTTGGATGTGGCGCGCCGCGAGCGTGTTTTCGCCATACCAATACAGTGTATCAGGTTCCTGGCTCTGGCAGATCACGAGTGTTTTGAGGCCGTCAGCAGCCGGTTCCTCGGTCTTTTCAACAATTTTCTCAACAACTTTCTCGACGACTGTCTCGACGGTTTTCTCAATAACAACGGTTTCGATGATCCTTTCCGGAGTAGGCGTTATCATACAAGCAGACAATATCATGCTCAAAAGCACAATTGTCCCAAGCATAGCCATCAATTTCTTACGCGACATCTGTCCATTCCTTCATGGGGATTATTCTAGAGCCGAACCCTTAGCTGACACTTTTCTGCAGCGTTTGTCGTGCTACGCACTTCCAGCATAACGTTGACAAAAGCCATGACCATAAAACGGATTTCATTTTAAGGACAAAAATCGAAAAGTCAAGATTTGCTAAAAAAGGTCCTATAAAAACCACAGCCCCACAGCCGTGACACGACTGCGGGGCTGCACTATAACGCGCACGTTAAAGCTTATTTCTTGTGCATACGACCATACAAGACAGAACCAATCAACCCCAGAATCATACCAGAAAAGGATGCTGCATAGGCAAAGAAGTTCAGGAAGAACGTGGAAGGGAGAAGCCTCAGCACCATAAATAGTGGCAGCAATAGGCCAATTAGCAAGAGAATAATTGCTACCAGGAGCAACTTCCAGGGATGTGCCAGCATATTGTTCATCTATACAACCAACAAGCGACTAAATGTTTGGGCTCCGGTTCGAAGTATGGAGGCTCCTCTACTTCGCACAGGCCCTCGATCTTGTGCGTGCAACGCGGATGGAAACGACAACCACTTGGCGGTTTGACCAGGCTTGGTGGCTCACCCGGAGGTACATCCCGGAAACGCGTCGCATTATTGGCATCTGGATCAGAGGTAGCTGCCAATAGCGCCTCAGTATAGGGATGGTAGGGATGGCGAATCAGGTCGTTGATCAAGGAGTTCTCGACGATCTTCCCGGCGTACATCACGAAAACGCGCTCCGAGAAATAACGCACGGTCGAAAGGTCGTGCGTAATGTAGATAACCGCCAGGTTGTGAAGTTCCTGCAAATTGCGCAACAGCTTGAGGATCTCCACACGCACCGAAGCATCCAGCATCGAAACCGGCTCATCAGCCACGATAAGTTTCGGATTTAACAACATCGCCCGTGCGATAACCACGCGCTGCTGCTGCCCTCCACTCAGCATATGCGGGAATTTGGGCAAAAAGTCATCTACAGGGCTCATTTTGACTTCTTCCATAGCGCGGCGCAAACGAAAATCACGTTCCTCTTTATCCTTGATCCCGTTGATAATTTGTGGCTCTTCAAGAATCCGCTGAATGTTCATAAAAGGTGCCAGCGCCCCATAGGGATCCTGTTGCACATAACCGACCTGGGAGCGGTATTTCTGCAACTCGCTGCCCCTGAGTTCATTCAGGTTCTGCCCCTCGAAAATGATATCGCCCTTGGTAGGACGATGCAGCGCCAAAATCGTCTTCATCAAACTTGACTTACCACAGCCACTCTCGCCAACGATAGCGATGGTTCCACCAAGACTCAGATCGAAGGAGACGCCATCAACTGCCCTCACGTACCCGGCGTGACCAAAGCCAAAACGCCGCAACTCAAACCAGACCCGCAGGTCCTTGACCGACAACAAGACATCATCCGATGTCGTTTTGCTTTCCATCGCCAAAGCCTCATCCTGACCTTTTACATTCATTTGAACGGACATAGAACAGCGCTCCTCTCGCTCACGCGTACAACCAACACTTAACCGAACGCCCATCCCGTTCGATAACCGGGGGTTCTTCGTCACAGCGGGCAAAGCGCTTGGTGCAACGTTCAGCAAAGCGACACCCGGTGGGCGGCGAAAGCAAGCTCGGGGGTTGACCGGTGATGAAATCCGGCTCCTGATCGCCGCGCAGACGCGGCACACTATTCATCAACTTCTCTGAATAAGGATGCAGCGGTTTATCAAAGAAACGGTGCGCATCGCTCCGCTCTACGATTTGACCGGCGTACATCACGGCCACGCTGTTAGCCAACTCGCTAGAGGTGGCGATATCGTGGGTGATGAGGATAAAACTAAGCCCCAGCTCGCCCTTAAGTTCCTTCAGGACGTTAAAGATATTCGCCTGCGTCAAAACATCCAACGCCGAGGTCGGCTCATCGAGCACGATGAGCTCCGGCCAGGTCACCAGGGCCATCGCGATGGCAACACGCTGGCGCATCCCGCCGCTCAATTCAAAGGCATAGCGATTCAGAAAGTCCAGCGGAACACCCACGTGCTGGAACATCTTAGCAGCCTGCTCCAGAGCCTCCTCTTTGTGCATCCCGCTGTGGATGATAGAAGGCTCCGCCACTTGATCGCCAACCTTGAGGACCGGATTAAGTGCATTCATTGCCGCCTGCGGCACCATCGACATCTTGCGCCAGCGCACCTGCCGACGATACTGCTCGTCGGTCAACGGCATCACATCCTCCCCTTTGAGATAGACACTACCACTGTAAGTGTGTACGTTGCGGGGCAGCAGACGCAGAATCGCTTTAGCCAGCGAGGTTTTGCCGCACCCCGATTCACCCACAACGACCACCGCTTCATCGCTGTTCAGTTGGAAATTGACACCGTCCACAGCCCGTACCACGCCTTTGGACGTGCTAAAATGCAAAACAAGATTTTTCACATCGAGTAAGGGTTCTTTTTCAGCCACGGCTATACCTCCCTCAGGCGGGGGTTGAATATACGATCCAGCGCAAAACCCACCATGGCAAAAGCAAGACCGGCGATCATCAGCAACGCCCCCGGCTCCAAAATCCAATAATACAACCCATTGTACAGAGCCCCATTAGCACGGGCATCATCGATCAACTTCCCCCAGGTCGGGAGAACAGGATCCCCCAGCCCCAACAAAGCCAACGACGCCTCCAGGAAAACGAACGAGGGAATTGAACTCACCAACCTGGGAATCAGCACCGGAATGATGCGCGGGATTAGGTATAAGGTAATCAGCCGCCAGCTGCTGGCGCCATAGGCCCGTGCGGCCTCGATGTAGGGCGACTCCTTGACCTGTAGGAAGATCGCCCGATAGCCCTTGAT
The DNA here is from genome assembly GCA_046260035.1 of Anaerolineae bacterium. Lineage (GTDB taxonomy): Bacteria > Chloroflexota > Anaerolineae > B4-G1 > SLSP01 > DSWT01. The sequence goes on along the minus strand of JBJYXQ010000394.1, from coordinate 545 downwards.
CGCACCACCGAAGATGCTTAGGAGAATGATCCAGCCCAGGATTATCCACAAGCTGCGCGACATAAATGTACCCACCATAATCAGAATGGGTAATGTCGGCAGCAGCATGTTGATCTCGGTGATGCGCTGAATCAATTCGTCCACGACCCCGCCAAACCAGACCCCGGCCGCGGCAATGAGCATGGTGGTGATCGTGGTACCGAGCGCGGCAAGTAACCCGAAAGCCAGGGCGATGGGTGTTCCCCAGAGTAACGCGATGGAGATATCGCGCCGCTGGTGATCGGTGCCCGCCAGGCCGTGGACCCTGCCGTAGAGCACAGCCTTGGCGTCCACGTCCGAATCTTCCTCAAACGTGGTACCCTGAACCAACAACGTGTAGGTCCCCTTTAGGGCAACGGGGTCTCCCGTTTGCTCAGGATCGGCAAAGAGACCAATACGAGGTTCCACATCGTCCAGCCGGCGGATCAGACGCTCGTCCTGATCGACGCGGTAGGTTAGCTTGTAGTCCGCAGTGATATCACCTACCCGGATCTTCCGTCCATCAG